>CBKWFZ010000862.1:0-2157 GCA_966673785.1 uncultured bacterium | reverse complement strand
ATCACTTCATTTCCCCTATGCTCCCGGCATAAGACCGGGCTGGTAAAGAGCGATTATTTTCTTTCGATTTCCATTTTTTGTGTAGAATTTAATACTTCAAAAGCGACAGAATTGTCATTGGCCTAAGGTCGGTGGCTTGGTATATTTTTTTAAGTTTTTACAGGAGCCGGAAGGTCCCCACAAAAAAATAAATCTATGTCCCAGTTCCATCAGACACTCGACGATAAACTTCATTGGTATAAGGATGCCGTAATCTATGAACTTCATATCAAAGCGTTTCGCGATGGAAACGGTGATGGCATAGGTGATTTCCGTGGCCTTCTGGAGAAACTTGACTACCTGAAAGACCTGGGTGTCACGGCAATATGGCTCCTGCCATTTTATCCCTCCCCGTTACGTGACGATGGTTACGACATTTCAGATTATTATTCGATCAACCCCGCATATGGTGATATCCGGCAGTTCCAGCATCTTCTGAAAGAGGCTCATGCGCGAAATCTCAAAGTGATCACCGAACTCGTTATCAATCACACCTCCGACCAGCACCCGTGGTTTCAGCGTGCCCGCAGAGCACCGGCAGGTTCTCCGGAGCGTAACTATTACGTCTGGACCGATGATCCGACGCAGTATAAGGATGTCCGGATAATCTTTCAGGACTTTGAAAGCTCAAACTGGACCTGGGATCCCGTCGCCGGCCAGTACTACTGGCATCGTTTCTTTCATCACCAGCCGGATCTGAACTACGATAGTCCGCTCGTACAGCAGGAAGTTTTCAACATCCTCGATTTCTGGTGCCGGATGGGCGTCGATGGTTTCAGGCTGGATGCCGTCCCGTATCTGTTTGAGCGCGAAGGTACGAACGGTGAGAATCTGCCGGAAACACATGCATTTTTAAAAAAGCTTCGCCGGCATATCGATGATAACTTTCCGGGAACACTATTGCTCGCGGAAGCCAATATGTGGCCTGAAGATTCTGCCTCGTACTTCGGCGACGGAGACGAGTGCCACATGAACTATCATTTCCCGGTGATGCCACGTATGTTCATGGCGTTGCAGACCGAAGACCGGTATCCCATTACGGATATTTTTGATCAGACTCCCGATATTCCTGAAACGTGCCAATGGGCAATATTCCTGCGTAACCACGACGAGCTCACCCTTGAAATGGTCACCGATGAAGAACGTGACTACATGTACAAGGTCTACGTAAAAGACCCGAAAGCGCGGATCAATCTCGGTATCCGCCACCGGCTGGCGCCGCTGATGGGCAACAACCGGAAAAAGATCGAACTGCTCAACTACCTGTTGTTTTCACTTCCCGGCACGCCGGTCATTTATTACGGGGACGAAATCGGAATGGGCGACAACTTTTACCTTGGTGATCGTGACGGCGTCCGCACGCCGATGCAGTGGAGTGCCGACCGCAATGCCGGTTTTTCTTCGACCAACCCGCACCGTCTCTACTTACCGGTAATACTCGATCCCGAGTACCATTACGAATCGCTCAACGTCGAGCTGCAATCACAGAGTACGTCCTCCCTGCTCTGGTGGATGAAGAGGCTTATTAACAAACGCAAGCAATACAAGGCACTCAGTCGTGGTGACATGAAGTTCATCCATTCTGAGAATCCGAAAATACTCGCGTTCACACGAACCTACGAAGAAGAGACCATTCTCGTGATCGTTAATCTGTCCCGCTACACACAGCCGGCGGAACTCGACATTGAAAAGTATCACGGTCACATTCCCGTGGAGGTTTTCAGTCGCAACAAATTTCCGTCGATAAAGGAAGGTACACCCTACTTCTTTACCCTTGGCGCCCATGACTGTCTTTGGTTCGTCCTCGAACGGGCTCAGCATCGAATTGACCATCAACGGACCTTACCCGAGATCCGATTGAACACCTGGAAAGAGTTGCTCAATCATGAAATACTTGAAACGCTTGAACGAAAGGTACTGGAAGAATATTTCCAGCGTATGCGCTGGTTCGGGGGAAAAGGAAGGAATATTGAAGACATCCAGATCACCGATCATCTCGTCATCAACGACACTGAGTTCAGCCCGGTTATTTTTCTCATTGAGGTGAGGTACGAAAGCGGTTTGCCCGAAACATATCAGCTTCCGGTGTCATTTGGTGTCGACACGTTTCAGCAAAAG
>CBKWFZ010000861.1:0-2158 GCA_966673785.1 uncultured bacterium | reverse complement strand
AATATCCAAAGGCCCATCCTGCCACGACGTTGTAGAACGACAGGATCATAATACCACAAAGGATTCCGAATAAGCCCAGCAGGCCCCACTTTTTGCCGCCAAGCTTCCGGTACGAACTGTACGCATCGAGGCCAACTTTCCGACCGATGGCAATCTCACCGACCATTACCGGATAACAAAAAAGGAAGGTCAGTATCAGGTAGATCACCAGGAACGCAGCGCCTCCGTTTTCGCCGGCCTCGTATGGGAACTTCCAGATGTTGCCAAGACCTACTGCCGATCCTGCTGCTGCAAGGATAAATCCGATCCGGCCCGAAAAACTACCTCTGTTCGCCATGCGTTTCCTTTAGTTGAAATGGGATTAAACTGCCAAAATAGAGCGAATCTTCTAATATTCAAACAACTGTGGGGCGGTTGGCGCTGGCGTATCAATTTTATCGGATCTGGTTGTAACATTTTGATGGCATTTGCCATTTAAATAAATATGATGTAGGGAGTGACCGCATTTTTTTCGAAGTTCGCTTCTGCTAACTTGTTAACCTGAATGGAGCGCGACATGGATGAATTCAGAAAACTCACGACGCAGGAAAAGGCATTACGAATAAACTTGTCCAAATCGATTTACGGTTCATTCGCCGAGATTGGCGCCGGTCAGGAAGTCGCAGCTAATTTTTTCAAGGTAGGAGGGGCCTCAGGAACAGTGGCAAAAACGATGTCGGCATACGACATGAAGTTCAGTGACGCCATTTACGGACATACCGACCGGTACGTTTGCGAGGAACGCCTTATTCGCATGCTCGACCACGAGTATGTTCTCCTGCCCGAAAGACTACCACACCGCATCGAAACTACGCGGTTTTTTTCGTTTGCTGATACGGTTGAAAGCCTGAATTTTGAGAGGACAAACCAGGGACACGGCTGGATCGGCCTTCGCTTTCAGCTTACCCCCAAGAGCGAGCCCAACGATTGTATCATCCATGTGAAGATGCATGACACCGACCCGCTGCAGCAACAACTTGCGCTCGGTATTGTGGGGGTGAATATGATCTATTCATGTCTATTCCTGCGCGATCCCGAGCAGATACTGATGGGGTTGCTCGACGGGCTTACCATGCGTCGCATTGAAATCGATATGTTCCGCATTTCGGGACCGGATTTCAAACACGTCGACAACCGGCTGATGGCGCTTAAGCTCGTGAAGAATGGGTTTACCAAAGCCGCCATGTTCGGACCCGACGGCGATGTGAAGCAGCCGTCTGACGAACTCTACAAGAAAAACGTCCTCGTTCTGCGCGGCCGGTTCAGACCACCGACGCACGTGAACGTTGATATGCTGCTGGCGTCGCGTCGTCACTTCAAAAAAGAACCGGACGTTGACAAAAGCAAGATTGTTCTGATCACCGAGCTCACACTAAATGATCTCAGTTCGGAGGGAGCCATCGATGAAACTGATTTCCTGCACCGCGCCGATATCATTTGCTCTCTCGGGCAGAATGTTCTGATTTCCAACTACTATGAGTACTACAGGTTGGTCGACTATCTTTCCAAAACCACCAAGGGTAAAAAGATCGGCATTATTCTGGGTATCAATGCGCTCCAGAAGGTCTTCGATGAGAAGACGTACGAGAATATCCGCGGCGGAATCCTGGAGTGCTTCGCTTCGCTCTTTGGAAGTAACGTAAAACTATACATTTATCCTGCGCTTGATAAGGATGGAAAATCGATTTGCACGCTGAAGAACTTCGAACTCGACCTTCCTGATCATCTCAAGAACCTGTTTCGTTATCTTATGGACAATAACAAGATGGAGGACGTGCGGAATGCGAATATCAAACACCTGCATATTATATCCGACAACGTGCTTGCAATGATCAGAAAAGGAGAGCAGGGCTGGGAGAAGTTCGTTCCCTTCAAGGTTTCGGAGGCGATCAAGAAACACGGGCTTTTTGACTATCCCGACTTGAAGAGCACGCCACAAGTAACACCGGTGAATTGATATGGTTTCCAAGTCCTCGGAAGACCTCGGCAAGCTCCTTCTAAGAATTACGTGCGGAGGTCTCGTATTACCACATGGCGCATTCAAGATCTTTGTCGAGATAGAATCGATCAAAGGTATGGTTACCGCCGCGGGTTTACCGGCTTTTCTGGCGTATGGCTC
>CBKWFZ010000860.1:0-2175 GCA_966673785.1 uncultured bacterium | reverse complement strand
CACCAGAAGTATTGCTCTTGGACTGAATGTGATTCTTAAATAACGACCGCGATGAAAATCAACAGAATAATATTTGCAACGGTCACAGTAATGGCGCTTTTGCCATCCTGCACTGACGTTGAGGAAAAAGTGTATGATAAATATGCTGCCGACGAGTTCTTTGCATCGCCGGAAGGAGCCGACGTGGCACTTGCCGGAGTTTACTCGCAGATCGGTGGCAACTGGGGTGGCGTAGGTTATGCCGGCGCCGATAACGGATGGTATGATCTGAATACCATGCCAACCGATGAACAAGTGATTCCTCACCGGAACACAGGTGACTGGCAGCTTGATTTTGCCAGGTTGCATCTTCATCAATGGCTTCCCACGGATTTTATCATCAATAACACCTGGAACTGGCTCTACACATCGGTGTTCAAAGCTAACCTGGCCGTGAGCCAGCTTGAAAGTGCCGGCGCCAATGAAGCCAAGATCGCCGAGGCGCGTGTGCTTCGCGCCTTCTTTTACTATCTGCTGATGGACGATTTCGGCTCGGTACCGTTTTACACGGAAAACAACGTGACGGTCAGTCAGATTCCACAGGCGAGCAGAACTGATGTTTACAATTTCGTGGTCAGTGAACTCACTGAAAACGTAGACAAACTTCCGGCAACAAGAGGTGGTGATTTTTATGGCCGTTTCAATAAATGGGCGGGTTATACGCTACTCGCCAAAGTTTATCTGAATGCCGAAGTCTATACGGGAACGCCGCGCTGGGAAGCGTGTCTCGCTGCATGCGAGAAGGTCATTGAAGGTGGTTTCGCGCTTCATCCGGGAACGGCCAACGCATCGAGTCCGCTCGGATTCAGGTACTTCGAACTGTTTGGCGACAACCTTCCGGACGATGAAACCATTCTTGCCATATTCACACGGGCAAATGTCGTCTCGCGCAACGTGTACGCTGTACGAAGTCTGAACGGACCTCATGCGCAGGAGCTTTTCGGTTACAGCGGCTGGAATGGTACCATCGTCCCTGGAGAATTTTTCGAACGTTACTCCGATAGCGATATTCGCAAAAGCCAATTCCTCATCGGACAACAACCTGGCGGAGTCAACTACAGCATCGAGGTCGAGTCGCTGGACAATCCGGGTGCCGACCGGAACGCGGGCGTGCGTAATATTAAATTCTATCCCGTTGAGCCAATGGACGGAGGCGGTGCCTCAAACGATTTTCCAATCTACCGTTTCGCCGATGTTCTTTTGATGAAAGCTGAGTGCCTGATCCGGCTGAATGATGCGGCTGCAGCCAAACCGATAATCGACCAGGTCCGCGCGCGTGCCGGGCTTGACGCGCTGGCAGGCAATCCGACGCTGGAAGATGTTTATAACGAACGAAGTCTCGAACTGAACTGGGAAGGTCATCGGAGACAGGATATGATTCGCTTCGGGACATTTCTGAATGCCAACGCGTTCCGTGGTGAGTCACAGGAATTCAGGAACCTGTTCCCGATTCCGACTGCCGCACTGGATGCAAATCCCGGACTGGTTCAAAATCCTGGCTATTAATCTGACAACGTATGAAAAGAAATAATCAAAACCTGTTCATTCTGCTTTTTCTGGTCCTCATTTTCGGAGGATGCCAGGATGACCCAACGCTTACTGTCCTTGAAAAGATAGCTTTCACATCAGCTCCGACGTCGAATGCATCCGATGTTGTCGTGACGGATGAAAACGTAGACGATGCGTTAGTTACTTTTTCATGGACCGCGGTTCACTATCCGGTTGATGCGCCCGTAACATACGCGCTGGAGTTTAGTGTTCCGCAGGATACGCTCGACGGATGGCAGAACGTCGTTGAAAAAGAAATCGGGGAGGAGGTTTTCACGGTGGGAGTTACGGGTAACGAACTCAACAGCATTGCGGAAGCGCTAGAGCTCGAACCGGGCGAAGCACACAACGTGGTGGTGCGGGTAAAATCGTATCTTGACCGGCCCGCTTACTCTTCGGCGCTTGCGATAAATGTGACGCCGCTGAAGGTCTTTGCGGGATATCCCACATTATGGATCGCGGGTGATTTTCAGGGCTGGAACATTGGCGCCGCTTCCACTATAGTATCCGTTAACGACGACGGAATTTACGAGGGTTACATCTATCTTCCCGCAGGAGGAACAAACGAGTTTAAGCTGTATGCACAGC
>CBKWFZ010000859.1:0-2175 GCA_966673785.1 uncultured bacterium | reverse complement strand
ACGCGTCGGGACGGGTCATGCGGACGCTGCGCATCACTCCGAAATGAAAAAAGGATAGCAGAGCGCTATCCTTTTTTTATGTTGAATGTTGTGGGGTCTTGAATCGGATCAGGCTTTGTTTTTGATCTCCTGAACTTCTGCGCGAATGGCCTGCGCGATGTTCTTAAGATCCTGCATACCTTTCCTCACACGAGTACCAGCAGCAGAATTGCCCTTGTTATAAAACTTGTCAATATCTCCTTCCAGCGAGGTAATGAGATCTTTGAGCTCTTGAAACTTTTGCATTGTATTAAAGTTTTAGGATTAAAATTTAGTTTCTCCTGCCAATTTAAATAAAAAGCTTAAAAAACAACCAGAAACGGCGTTTTTTTTAAAGCCCCTTGGTTACGGAGACCAAAACTTCCTCCTTGTAAAACCCGCTGTCCAGCTTCGTTTTCAGCTTGCTGAATGCCTCCAGGGTCTCGTCCACGTCGGCGAGTGTATGCGCCGCCGTCGGAATGATCCGGAACATGATAACGTCTTTAGGCACAACAGGATAGATAACCACCGAGCAGAAAATATTGAAGTTTTCGCGGAGGTCCATAGCCATGTTTGCCGCTTCGCCAACCCCGCCCTTGAACAGCACCGGAGTGACCGGAGACGTGGTATTGCCAATATAAAAACCGCCCTGGCGTAAACCGTTCTGCATGGCATTTACGATCTTCCAGAGATTCGCCTTCAGCTCGGGCTGGGTACGCAAAAGCTCCAGGCGTTTGAGGCCGCCGATAACGAGCGGCATGGGCAGGCTTTTGGCGTAGATTTGCGACCTGACACTATAGCGAAGATACTTGACGATCCGCTTGTCGCCCGCAACGAATGCGCCGATGCTGGCCATGGATTTCGCAAAGGTTGAGAAATAGAGATCAACCTGGTCCTGAACTCCCTGCTCCTCTCCGACACCCGCGCCGGTCTTACCCATTGTGCCAAAGCCGTGTGCGTCATCGACGAACAGACGGAACTTGTATTTGCTCTTGAGGCTGGTAACGCCTTTGAGATCTCCCTGCTTGCCGGACATTCCAAATACGCCTTCGGTTATCACGAGGATACCGCCGCCGGTTTCATCGGCTAGTTTGGTTGCCCGCTGCAGCTGCTTCTCCAGGCTCTCCATGTCATTGTGCGTGTAGACAAAGCGTTTGCCCATGTGCAGACGAACGCCGTCGATGATACAGGCATGCGACTCGGCATCGTAAACGATTATATCCTTGCGATCCACAAGCGCATCAATAATTGATACAACACCCTGATAACCGAAGTTGAGGAGCATGGCGTCCTCTTTCTTAACAAACTCGGCAAGCTGCCTTTCAAATTCAATATGGTGAACGGAATTGCCTGACATCATTCTCGCGCCCATCGGAAGTCCCAGTCCGTACTGCGCGGCTGCATCCGCATCTGCCTTTCTCACCTCAGGGTGATTGGCTAATCCCAGATAGTTATTCAAACTCCAGTTCAGCACCTTTTTTCCGTTGAAGATCATCCGCGGGCCGATCTCTCCTTCCAGCTTGGGGAAGAAAAAGTAATCGTCGGGAAGATGCGAGTACTTGGCCAGTGGACCCGCCTCCATTCTCAGCTTGTCAAATAAGTCTACCATGGGTACGTTGATGTTTTAAAATCGTGCAAAAATAATGGAATTTCAGCTCGTTTCCGAGAATTTCTTCGCAATTCAGATGAGGCGTATGTTTCCATCTAATTTGATAGATTTGCCGGAACAGCCCTGCAGAACGCGGCCGCTTTTGAGTTGATAATAACACGTTCGCTACATGCCAGCCATTAAGAAAATCCTGGTCGCAAACCGCGGGGAAATTGCCCTGCGAATCATGAGAACCGCCCGTGAAATGGGCATCGGAACTGTTGCCGTCTACAGCGATGCAGATCGTAATGCGTTGCATGTGCGTTATGCCGACGAAGCCGTATACATCGGGCCGCCTCCTTCAACGGAATCGTATCTATCGATTGATAAGATCATTGCCGCCGCCAGAACCACGAACGCCGACGCAATTCATCCCGGCTACGGGTTCTTATCAGAGAATGCAGCGTTTGCATCACGTGTCGCATCGGAGGGACTGATTTTTATCGGGCCATCAGCGCAGTCAATGGAAATCATGGGCAGCAAGCTGGCAGCAAAGGCTGCTGTAAAAG
>CBKWFZ010000858.1:0-2178 GCA_966673785.1 uncultured bacterium | reverse complement strand
ATTCCATCAAATCTCCTTCTATATAGGGCTGAAGATCCGGATGGCAGAACCACCTGAAGAAACGCATGAACAACCTGGGAGGCCGATGATTCATCTGATTTTGCGTTAGCTGATTTTAGAATGAGAACTTTGTGTTGAGCGCAGCCCTGGGAATCGCGTCCCATAACTTCTTCCTGGTATCCATTGCGTATTCAAGCGCGCGTTTGCCAAGTGCTGTCACTTTGAAGTAGCGCCTGGGTCGACCGGCGCGCTCCTGGGTAGACTCCCCTTCCTGCGACCTGAGAAAGCCCTTGCCTTCAAGCCGGCGAAGCGCAGTTTGCAAAGCGCCGACACTAACGGTCCGTGATAAGCGGGTTTCAATTTCTTTCTTTATCGATACACCGTACGCTTCATCATGAAGCACTGCAACGGTTAACAAGACGATCTCTTCGAACTCGCCGAGCTGATATTTCTTCATCGTGTCAGAATATTTTCCTATTTGTAGTAATTAATAAGTGTGCCAAAATTTATTGTCGCATTTTCGATTAGCAGAAGATGCTTATCGCTCTGTACATTGTTCAAAAGTGAACAGTGCTTGTACGATCACAGACTTGTGTTTATTTTTTTGGTCGCGCCATGTGACGAATTAAGTCAATGAAGATTGCTGTATTAATGTTTACGATTGGTTGGATCACGACAGCTGATGCGCAAGCTGGCGATGCGCCTGGATAAAGTCTAGACGTGCTTTTGGAGCTAACAAGCAAAAAGGATCTTGATCCCTTATCGTATCAGCCGCGGAAAGGCGCTTCAACTCGAGATCCAGTTGTCCCGGTTTAACGCGTACACAAAACATTGATCTGAGCCGAATGTCTTCCTATGCACAAAGCGGAATCCCAGCCGTTCATAGAACCGGTGAGCGCGTGTATTTGATTCCAGCGGATCGATGATCACCGCATTGACATCCGGATTATCGAAACAGCGCTTGAGGGTAAGTTTCATGATTTCCGTTCCGAGCCCTTTGCCCAACGCATCCGGCTCGCCAATCCAAATGTCGACTGCGCGCAAATTCGGTGCGACGTCACCCCAGTAATGCGAGTCTTCCAGTGCAGGATCGATGATCTGTACGAATCCCACTGGCCTTCCCGCTACCATCGCGATTAATTGTTCTCTCCAGGAGACTTCACGACTGAGTTCTTGTTCCCAGTTCCAATCGTCGTTCGGGTCCGATGCTATTACATGCGGTTGAGTATCCCAGTAGCGAAGGAGCTGGAGATCCGCAATGCTGGCGGGGCGTAAATTCAATTCTGGACTCATACTTGTTCCGTTGCAGCCTTCGAGCGTGGACCCTTACACTTTGAACCGGAGACCAAGCCGGATCAACGCACCGGTAATCACCGCGCACAGGATGGCGAAAAGAAACGACTTCAGCAGTCCGACTGCACCGGTTAACGCGAAATGCGGGAGCGAGAGTCCAATTGCCGCGGTTGACGCGTAAGCGAAATAGGGAATAAGGTAACACAGTAGGGTTGCCGTCCCGGCAGGTTTGATAATGGCAAACCACGATTCCTTTCGCAAGACATCGGATATCCAGTATACAAGCAGGAAAGCGAGAATAGTGAAGGCACTGCAGATGAACAGCCATGCCGGTGTTTCGTTTATTTTGGAGATCCCCCATAGAGGCCGCGTGACGAGGTAAAGGACCACCATCAGCGCGGCCATTGCAGTGAGCACCGTTGTCAGGCGCACGTTACTGCCGTTCTTCCGGTAATGTCTAAAAACCAGCGCAGTGACAACACCGCCGAGGGTAAGCGCGGTTAATGTACCGCCGAGTATCGGTCCAGGAATAAAAGACAGTATCCCCGGAAGGTACCCTGCGTGCGACAAAACACTAAGCAGCGAGAAGAACGCCCACGCGCCAGCGACAACAGCGAGGCGGTTTCTGGCGAGTATGGTAACCGTTGCACTTGCAAGATATGCCCAGCCGATCAGCCCCAGAATTCCCCACCACTGCGGGCCGAAGCGGTAAATCGCCGAATCGTCGCCACCACGGTAAAGGATTGCAAGCGCGACCAATGTAATTATGGCGACCGCACGCAGTGCCCCAACGACGGCGCGACTGACACTTGGATGATATGTGTTCCAAATGAGAATAAAGCACAGGCAGCAGATCGTATTCCACGCCAGTCTCGGCAAGCCGGT
>CBKWFZ010000857.1:0-2178 GCA_966673785.1 uncultured bacterium | reverse complement strand
AGCGTCGCTTGACGCACCCCAGTTGAGCCTGATGCTGACGGTTCTTGTCGCAATATCGGTATCATGCTGAATAGCCGTGAGGTTCTGTGGTGCGGTAGGAGGAGTGTTGTCGGCGTCCGTTGTAATGATCAGGTTTTCTTCCCTTATCGTCTTGCTATTGCCGGGAGCGTAATTCGATCTCCCTGTAGCGCTCACCGCGCGGATCTTGTACCAGTATTCCGTTCCGGCGTTCAGGTTCTTATCCTCATAGAGTATGGCGTCTTCGTTGGTCAGGGTGACAAACGTCCATCCATTCCCGGAAGCATCGGTTGATTTGCGGCGCCAGATTTCGTAATGACGCTCATTGCCTGACACATCGTTCCATCGCAGCAACACTGTTGTCGGTGCCGTGAGCGTTCCGGAGAAGTTTGTCGGTGCGGGAATATTGACGGGCGCGAGGTCGCTGAAGAATACCGTCTTCGGGTTGGATGGTTCGCTGGGGCAGTTGTCCAAACCGGAGGTAACCAGCGTGTACGTTCCCATATTGACGTTGTCAGTACCGGGAGTTATCGATGGTGAAGCGGTGGTTGTCGGAATGCTGGTTAACACGCCGTCTTTATACCACTGGTACTGTTGAAATCCCGGAGGGCCTTCCAATCGTGCCGTGTTGTTGCTATTAAGATCCCTCAGGTGTACGGAGCCGATCTGGTTGAGGACCGGCGCGGTGGGTGTAGCTTCTGTGACCGTGACTTCGTCCGACCATCTGTTCCATTCGTCCTCCGTTGGCGTGGCGGATACGCGGCTATAACGTGCACGGTATACGCCGGGAGTGCTTGCCTCGTACGTGTTGCTGGTAGCGCCTTCGATGGTGACACCGTTTCGTTGCCATTGATAGGCAAAGAATCCCGCGGGCAGACTGAGCTTTGCCGGTTCGCCTGTTGTTCCGCAGATCGTCGGACTTCCGTAAGCGATGTGAATATTGGACTTGACGTTACCGAGAAACCACGTAAAAAAGTCCGGCTCCCGGTATGCCGTGTTCCAGGTACCGTGTCCCAAATCTTCATACAAAGTATAGCGCGCATTGCCTCCCGCAGCGCGGAAAATCGCCACGGTTTGTTCGGTTGCGCCCGGTGTCGGATCAGTATCTTTTCCACCCTGGAAGAACCAGACAGGGATTCCTGCGACCTTGGCGGCGTTGTTACGGAAATTACCTGACGTGAGTGGCGACATAACAGCCACAGTGCTGAATAACCAGGGAGCTTCAACCAGCGCATTGAGGAGGCCCTGTCCTCCGTTCGAAAGACCATGAGCATACACGCGGTCCGGGTCGATGTTGTATTTCTTCATCACCAAACGCAGCGTCCTGATGGCATCACGCATGTCGGTGGTGTTCCAGCCGTTGAGATTCTGAGGGAAGAGCACAAAGCCGGGAAACGCGCGGACCGGTAACGCAGGATCATCCACCTTCATCGTGCCCGCACTGTTCCATGCCGGAATGTGCGGATGGTTGGCCCCGTGAAGAAGCTGGTGATCATTGTTCAGCAGATTATCAATATCAGACTCCTCCGTCGGGATCGGCTCCGTGTTTGGATTATAGGTTCGTGTTCCATAGTAGCAGTCGTCCTTAAAGCAGTTTCCCCGCTCGACAGCGCCGTGCCACACGATCATGATCGGATAACCGGGTTCGTAATCGGGGTCATAGCCCTGGGGAATCAGGAGCCGGAAATTCTGACGGAACGTCCCGTTGTAATGTTTGAGGTGCCCGTCGATATAAGGGGACGAGTCCCAATTCGTTCGGTCAAAAAAAGTGTTGGTTCCCCGCCAGTTGAACGTGCCTTCGTGCAGACGAAAATTCGTTATCGAAATGTTGGCTGTATCAAGCTGGGCAAATGTTTGGGTAAAAGAACACACGAACAGGATTAAGAGCCAGTATTTATTCATAAGATGTCGATCCGTTTATTCTTTCTCATGGGGAATCCAATGCGCTCAACGCACACTGGAAGCGGCCGTCGTACGGGGCGAGTCATGGCTTTACAGATGAGTCAATTATTCCGAATGATGAATTTTGCCTGCATGACCTCATTTCCCTGCACGATTTCCAATACATAGAAACCGTCCGGCAGGAATCTGCCTTCAGTCAGATTCACATCGATACCATCGGAGGGTGCCGATATTGTTCTTTGGAGGACCATTCGTCTC
>CBKWFZ010000856.1:0-2179 GCA_966673785.1 uncultured bacterium | reverse complement strand
GACGATTGAATGTGGCCGCAGCGTCATATTACCTGTTTTCATCGCAGCAGGCAATGTTGATGCATTACTGCTGAAATATGCGCCGTAGGGACATCCGCGGCCGCACAAGTTCCTTGACTGACAGACTCCGCGGCTGGGGTCGTGCGCGAGCGGCGCCGTTACATGCGCAACCCGGCCGATAGTCACTTTCCTCCCATTAAATTTCTGAGCTACCTTATCACGAAATTCCGTTTCGACGCAGTTGAACTCCATAGCCGGAAGGAACTTGCCATCGGGAAGATGGTCGAGCCCCTCGGCTTTTCCACTGACACCAATATAAGACTCGACGTAATCATACCAGGGTGCGAGGTCCTTGTAACGTATGGGCCAGTCAACGGCAACACCGTCTTTTGCATTTGCCTCGAAGTCCAGATCCGAAAGCCGGTAAGTCTGCTTGCCCCACATGATAGATCGTCCTCCCACATGATAGCCGCGAATCCAATCAAACGGTTTCGTTTCTGTGTACGGATGTTCGAGATCATTAACAAACCAGTGTTTATTCGACTGACTTATCCAACCGGTGCGCGACTGTACGGGAATAGATTTCAGATCATCCGGCGTGAGCCGATCGCCATGGGGCAGATCCCACGGATCTTTCGTCATTGTTGGATAATCAACAACATGTTTTACATCACGGCCACGCTCGAGCACAAGCGTTTTAAGCCCCTTCTCAGTAAGTTCTTTTGCTGCCCATCCACCGCTAATGCCTGTACCCACGACAATGGCATCGTAGGTATTCTCTTTCTTCGCGTCAAGGTTAAGATTCATGCAAATTGTGTTGACATTTTTCTAAATATAATATTTCCCGTTAAATATGGAGGCGAAATTTGCTTTGAAGGGCACTTCTTTTGGGCTCTTTTCAATTTTCATGGTGCGCTTCAGGGATATCTGAAATGAAATTGTACCAATGCGGCTATTTTGGAGTTGATCACTCGTCGTTCAAATCTAGCGGTACGATCTCATGATGCGCAATTTCGTAGACATGACGAACGTGTTAAGGTGCAACAGCCAGATGCGGGATGTCGAATAAAGGTTTACGCGCATCGTTCGCATATCCAACCTTGAAAATGACTATGGCTCGCTAAACCTAATGGGGATTTTCAATTCTGATCGAATTGACCGGAAGCAGCGCTGCCGATGGACTCCGTTGCACCGGCCAGGACCAATTCCGGCTTTACTACTCGTCACAGTCTCTGCGATGAGCCGAACCTTGTTGCGGAAGATAACAAGCGCGGTACCAACCACACGGGGATCAGGGGTAGGAAGCAGTGCTTACGGCATTGTATGCGTTTGAGTTCTTATAATCCCAATCTCCGGGCTTGCGGAACACATCATTCCAATTGCTCATCCACACTTTCATGTGGGTGTGACCTTTTGCGTAGTTTTTGTCTACACCGCTTTTGCTTCGCAGCTGATGGTGGTAAACGCCGAGTTTGGTATTTCCGCCATATAAGGCGTTGGAAAAGACTGTGCTTCCCACATTTCCCGCCGGGACTGCGCTTGTTCCGGGCCATGTCTGCAACTTTCCGTTGATCCATACGTTGAACAGCCCGTTTTTACCGGTACCGTAGACAAGCTGGACGACGATATCAAGGCGAGTTCCCGCCACAACGCGAAAGTTCGGAACCACCCACCGAATACCCCTGACGTTGTTAATGATCATCAGTTCTCCTCCCTTTGGTGTATTATACCAGGGCCTATCCGGACTGTACAACTGGTTCGGCGCGGCAATTTCGATCTGAACAGTTGGTGGTCCGTTCACGCCATCGTGATTCTGGAAAATGCTTACCGGAGTTTGATTCTGCGTATAGCCTTCGGAACTTTTCGCAAAAAAGTAGGAGAAACCGAGCCATTCTTCGGTGTGAAGTGGCGTGCATATTTTCCAGGGATACCTCGAAATTTCGGCCCGATGGTGAAACGGGTACTGAGTCCCTGAAAGATATTCAGTTGGCAGCGTAGGCTTTACGTAAAATCGCATGCGGTCAACACCGTCACGTCTAACCTTCGTAATCGAGTAAGGATAGTACGCTGTATTTGCACGCATTATTCCGTTTGTATAGAACCGTCTGCCATCAGGCAGGCCACCTGAAGGAATACTGAGATTATTCATGGTAAATCGCGTCAGCCCGGTGACAGCGGC
>CBKWFZ010000855.1:0-2181 GCA_966673785.1 uncultured bacterium | reverse complement strand
TATGTAGGGGCGTTTATATGCATGCTGTGTGCAAAGCATTTCCCAGGTCTCAAAGTCGTCTTCCGGTAACACCAGCACGATGCGTATGGAAGGTGAGTAGGCATAGAAGGCGTCCAGCGTATGCATGAGTATCGGTTTGCCGCAAAGGCTGAGGAATTGCTTGGGTAGCACACTCTTTATCCGTGTCCCTTTACCGCCCGCGACTATTATAGCATATTCCGGTTTGCTCATCAGAAGAAAATCGTTTTCAAAATTAACGTTTCAGGTTAAATTGGTAGCAGTTAATCGCATCCATGATACTGATCCGCCTTATCGTCCTCGTCTTCAACGTCGTTGTTGTTACTTACCTGATCTACGAAATGATCCGAATCGCGCGTGAGCCAATGGAAAGCTGGCGTAAATGGCTGATCATCGCCGGAGGCATCATATTATTGTTCTCACCGCTGGGGATGCTCGTTCGCATTTTTCCTGCGTCAATACAATATTTCCTGATCTACCCGGTAGCGGTTTCGCTGTACGCATTCCTGATCCGTCGCTTATAAAAAAACAAACCCCGCGCGGGGCGGGGTTGAACGTTCTTAATAACGAATATCAGATGATCAGCATGGCATCGCCATACGTGAGGAATTTATACTTTTCCTTCTTTGCTACCCGGTACGCTTCCATGATCAGATCGTAGCCGCCGAATGCCGCTGCCATCATCAGAAGTGTCGATTCAGGCATGTGAAAGTTGGTTACCATCGCATTGCAGATCTTGAAGTCGTAGGGCGGAAAGATAAACTTGTCGGTCCATCCTTCTCTTGCCTTGAGCCGGTTCGTTGCCGATACGGCTGACTCAAGCGCGCGCATGGTTGTAGTTCCGATAGCGCACACGCGGTTCTTGTTGTCAAGCGCTTTGTTCACAATACTTACCGCCTCATTGCTGACGATGAAGTTTTCCGAGTCCATCTTATGCTTTGTCAGGTCCTCCACGTCGACAGGACGGAATGTTCCGAGTCCGATGTGAAGGGTTATGAACGTGCTCTCAACACCTTTCAGCTGGAGCCTTTTCATAAGCTGCCGTGTAAAGTGAAGACCGGCGGTCGGGGCCGAAACGGCTCCTTTATTCTTTGCGAATATGGTCTGAAACCGCTCCTTGTCTTCAGGCTTCACTTTCCTTTTGATGTACTTGGGAAGCGGCGTTTCGCCCAGCGTTTCAACAACCTTATCGAATGCGACTGAGTCACCATCAAAAAGGAAACGAATGGTCCTTCCACGGGAGGTTGTATTGTCGATGACCTCAGCAACCAGGTCGCCATTTCCGAAATAGAGCTTATTGCCAACTCTGATCTTACGCGCCGGATCGACCAGTACATCCCAGAGATGCATATCGGCATTCAGTTCGCGGAGTAGAAAAACTTCAATCTTTGCACCTGTTTTTTCCTTCCGGCCATACAGACGGGCGGGGAAAACCATCGTGTCGTTACCCACCATTACATCACCTTCGGCGAAGTACTCAACAATATCCTTGAAGACCCGGTGTTCGATCTTTCCCGTGTCTTTGTGAATTACCATCAGGCGTGATTCGTCTCGGTTGTCAGCAGGATCAAGGGCAATCAGGTTGTTGGGAAGTTCAAATTTGAATTCGGATAACTTCATATTCGTAAGTGCAAAAGACGCCCAATGAAGGGATATTTTAAGATTTTGGGAGGCAAAAATAAGTCAATATTTAGCTTTTTCGACAAAAGGGAGGCCTTTTTTCAGCGCTGTAACAAAAAACCGTTTTTTTAGTCTAATTGAGGTAATTTCGGCCGAAGCGCATCGACAAACTGGGTTATCAGATGCCGTCGACCGGCGGGCTGCCATAAACAACTTATTCGCGTGAAAATACTTGGTCAGATCTATGAAAGTTTCCGTTTCGCCTGGAAGGCTCTCAAGGCGAACCTGATGCGAACGATCCTCTCGCTACTCAGTGTGACGGTCGGTATCTTTCTCGTTATCGCGGTGCTGACTTTCGTTGATTCTCTTGAAAAGAATATAAAGGACAGCCTCAGCTTTATCGGGACGGGCGTAATCTACGTTGAAAAGTGGCCGTGGCTGGCTGACAACACCGGCGAATACCGGTGGTGGGATTTCTGGATGCGCCCAACACCCTCACATAACGAATACAAGTTCCTGGCTGAAAACCTCAAGCACCAGCGA
>CBKWFZ010000854.1:0-2182 GCA_966673785.1 uncultured bacterium | reverse complement strand
TCGCGGCTGCCAACGAAGCTTCCATCAAAAAAGGGATTGGGAAAATCAAGGAAGGAAAGGTGACCTACCAGGCTGAAATTCGGACAGACAAAGTTATTTCCGAGAACGTGCTGGGATACCTCGAGGGAACAGATAAGAAGGATGAATTGATCGTCATAACGGCTCACTATGATCATATCGGAAAGCGGCGATCGGGTTCCGGCGACCTGATTAATAATGGCGCCGACGATGACGGGTCCGGAACCGTCGGTGTTATGGAAATCGCCCGGGCATTTGCCGAAGCGAAAGCCGAGGGCAAAGGCCCTCGTCGCAGTATCCTGTTCATGACCGTAACCGCCGAAGAAAAGGGGTTGCTTGGGTCCGATTACTATACCCAACACCCGGTGTTTCCGCTGGAAAATACGGTTGCAAATCTGAATATTGATATGGTTGGACGTACAGACCCTCAGCATAAGGACAGTGAGCCCTACGTTTATGTCATCGGTTCCGACAAGCTCTCATCGGAGCTTCATGCTTTAAGTGAATCGGTCAATGGGAACAATCTGAAGCTGATCTTTGACTACACCTACAATGATCAGAATCATCCTGATCGCCTTTATTACCGGTCTGATCATTGGAACTTTGCGAAAAATAATATTCCGATCATCTTTTACTTCGATGGTATTCACGAGGATTACCACAAACCCAGCGATGAGATTGAGAAGATAGAATTTGATTTGCTTCGCAAGCGCATTCAGACGGTTTTTCTGACGGCATGGGAGCTCGCCAACCGTGACGAAAGAGTCCGTGTCGACGTTAAATAAAGCGTATACCGGTCGTTGTCCGGCTTCCTAGAAGTGGTCGTTCTGTTCGTGCAGTTGCGCGTCGACGACCGCGATGGCTGTCATATTGACGATCTCGCGAATCGAGCTGCCGAGTTGCAGTATGTGTACGGGTTTCTTCATGCCGAGCAGTATCGGCCCGATCGCCTCGCCGCCTCCAATTTCCATCAATAGCTTGTAGGCTATGTTTCCTGATGCGAGATTGGGAAAGATAAGCGTATTTGCACCATCTTTCGCCAGCGCGCTAAAGGGAAAGTTTTCCTGCTGAAGTTGCGTGCTTATGGCAACGTTGGCCTGGATGTCACCTTCTACGACCAGATCAGGATTTTTCTGTTTTGCAATTTCCATCGCCCGACGCGCCTTGTCCGGCACCTCACCCTTCGAGGATCCGAAGTTGGAATAAGAAAGCAACGCAATGCGCGGCTCAACGTCAAAGAAGCGAACGCCTCTTGCCGTGAGTTCAACGATTTCAGCAAGTTCCTCCGCGCTTGGGTCCACATTCACGGTGGTATCCGCAAGGAAGAACGTACCTTGTTTGTTCATGATGATGTACATCCCGGCCACACGGTTGACTTTTTCCGCGGTGCCGATAATCTGCAACGAAGGTAGAATTGTCTTAGGGTAATCTTTTGTCAGTCCGCTCACGACTGCGTCTGCATGGCCGAACTCAACCATCATCGCGGCGAAGTAATTCCTGTCGCGCATCAAGCGCATGCAATCCTGCAACGTAAGTCCTTTTCGCTGTCTTTTCTGGTACAGCCTTTCCGCATATTGTTTGAGCAATTCCTTTTCCTGCAGGGGATAGTGAATCGGACAGTCGTGGAGGTCAAGCTTGTATTCTTCGATGAGGTCCAGGATTTCCCTCGTGTTCCCAAGCAGGATAGGATCTGCAATGCCTTCATCCTTCAGCACCTGCGCGGCCTTGAGGATCTTATGGTGGTTTGCCTCTGCAAAGACCACGCGCTTCGGATTTTTCTTGGCGCGATCAATGATCCTTGACATTAACTTCTGATCGATACCGATGCGTTTCTGAAGCTCGTAGTGATACGCGCTCCAGTCAACGATCGGATTTTTAGCCATGCCCGAATCCATTGCAGCCTTTGCTACCGCGGGTGATATGGTTGTGATCAGACGCGGGTCCAGCGGCTTTGGGATCAGGTATTCACGACCAAACTTGATCTTGTCGGCGCCGTAAGCTTTGATGACAATTTCGGGAACTGGCTCTTTGGCGAGATCCGCAAGCGCGCGAACCGCGGCCAGTTTCATCTCCTCATTGATCTCCATTGCCCTGACATCGAGGGCGCCACGAAAGATGTAGGGAAATCCCAGCACGTTGTTAACCTGGTTGGGATGATCCGATC
>CBKWFZ010000853.1:0-2183 GCA_966673785.1 uncultured bacterium | reverse complement strand
CATTTTCGATTGAGAATGGTGAGGATATTCTGCACGGCGAAACTGTAAACATAACCGGTACGTTCTACCCTGAAAAAGACAGCGTTCACATAGAATGGAGATATCTCCAAGGGGGTTCACCTGAAGAGGACTACGTGGTCGTCGCCAATGGTATATTATACAACGGCCTTACCAATTAAAATTTAAAGAGAGGCTGATATCAGCCTCTCTTTATTTCATTCACTTTCATTAACCCTGATATCGCCGATGGTTGCGTGGAGGAATTGTGTCCATTTACTCCTATTCCTGCTGTTATGCTCGGTTTGCAGAGGCCAGTCAATTCTAGAGAAGCGATTCGCAACCCAACCGGGAATGTCGTTTCGCAGTTTTGTTGAGGCAGTTGAATCATCTACTGCAATTCGATTCTATTTCAGAGATGGATGGGTAGATCATCTGACGATTGAAGGGACGTCAGAAGAATTGACGTTGAAGTCGATCCTTGATGGATTTCTGGCAGGAACGGATATTCAATACTTTGTTGTGCATGATAATATGCTGGTTTTGATAAGTCCGCCACGAAACAATGAGGCCTATAAGGAACTGTTGACATCGATAAGTCGTGACAACAAGGTTGTGGAACGGATCGACTTGGGTACAGATGAAAGTTTTCGAATTGGTCGGCCTGTTGTGTTAACTGGATATGTATATGACGATAATGGGAACCCATTGCCATTTGCTACAGTGCACGATTTGCAAACAGAAAAAGGAATCTCCTGCTCGTCGGATGGATATTACCAGCTAAGCGTCTCAAGTGGAAGTAATTTACTAAGCTTCAAATATGCCGGCTTCGAAGAAAAGATCATTGATCTTAACATTCAGGCAAATGGAAAACTCGATGTTTTTCTTTCTGAATCGGCAAGAATGCTTGATGAAATCGTGGTCTCTGATAATAACGCATTGAAAAGCTCCATTGGAAATGTTGTCATTGACCTGACTGATCTCAGGAGATCTCCAAGTCTTCTTGGTGAAAAGGATGTTATCAAGCAGATCCAGGCTGGGGCGGGCATCACGACTGCCGGGGAGATTTCCACTGGTTTCAACGTGCGCGGCGGGAGTGTCGATCAAAATCTTGTTCTTTATGATGGTGTGCAGATATTCAATAGTTCCCACGCTCTTGGATTCTTCACAGCTGTCAATTCGGAAAGTTTGGGCGATGTGAAGTTGTTTAAAGGAAATATTCCCGCGGAGTTCGGTGGGCGTATTTCATCGGTGTTGAGCCTTCGCTCAAAAAGCGGAGAAATGGAAAGATGGCGTCTGCGTGCCGGTTTGGGTATTGCGTCGAGTAATTTCGTGATAGAAGGTCCGATACGGAAGGGTGTTGCTACGGTTATGGCTTCGTTCAGGACTTCGTATTCTGACTGGATGTTAAAAGCGTTTAGTTCTGATTATGTTGCTCTTCACAAGAGTTCACTTTCTTTTTTTGACGGTTCGGTAAAGGCTGTCACAAGAATTTCGGACAGGTCGCAACTTTCCGCTTCAGCTTATTTCAGCGGCGATCGTTTTCGTCTTGGCAATGACAGCACTTTTCATTGGGCGACGAATCTGGCGACAATACGGTTCGATTTTGGCCTGACGGATCGATTGTCAGGTTCGCTAACCGGGGCTGTCGCAAAATATACCTATTCCCTGCATGAAGAGAATTATTCAGCAGGCTATCGACTGACAAGTGGAATCACCTATCCTTCGTTGAATATTGACTTTGTATCAGATGGAGCACATAGACTTGGCTTTGGACTTCAGAATACGTTTTACAGGTTTGATCCCGGTGAGATATCCCCGGCTGGAAATAGCTCGGTCGTCATGCGAAAACGAATCGATAGCATGCGTGCGATCGAGTCGGGTATCTATTTGAGCGATGCCTTCAGTTTGAATTCAAAAGTGGAAATCGAAGCGGGATTAAGAATTTCAATTTATAGTCGAATAGGCGCGGGTACGGGTTATAAATATGAAGAGAATCAGCCCAGGGAGGAGGAGTTTGTAGTAGATTCGCTTTCCTACCGTTCCGGTGAAATCCGGGACCAGGAGTTCGGGCTGGAACCGCGGATATCGATTCGTTATGATGTGGGGAAATTGAGTTCTTTAAAGATCGGCTATTCGCGCGTTTATCAATATATCCATCTATTGTCAAACACGGCCTCGGTTTC
>CBKWFZ010000852.1:0-2183 GCA_966673785.1 uncultured bacterium | reverse complement strand
CGTCATTAAAAATTGTTGGATTTTCACTCGGCATCGCCGCGTGTCTCCTCATTGCAATGCTGATCGGCGACGAACTGACCTATGATCAAATGTATCCTGACGGCGCGCGTGTCTTCCGCGTCGTTGGCGTTTTCAACGACAATGGCGAGATCAAGAAAGGCGTCCATTTTCAGCCACCCTTCGCCAAAGCCATGGTCGATGACTTCCCCGAGATCGAAAAGGCCGGGCGCTACAATAACGTCGAACTCTTCGGTGCTGCCAACGCTGCAGTACGCCGGGCTGACGGAACAGAAAACCACTACGAGGAACATATCGCCTATTTTGATCACGAACTATTCGAGATAATTAAGCTACCGCTGTTAATGGGTGACCCGGGAAGCGCTCTTGCTTCACCAAATAGCATTGTAATCTCAAAAGCCAAAGCCGAAAAGTACTTCCCGGACGAAGATCCAATCGGCAAAAGTCTTGTGATCAACGACGATAAAGAAAATCCCTATACGATCACTGGCGTCCTTGACGATGTCTCACGTAAATCGCATCTCAATTTCGATTTTCTTTTAACGCTTACCGGGAAGGAATTCTGGCCCGGCGAACAGACTAACTGGTGTTGCAGCAACTATCCGACTTACGTGCTGGTGCGCAACGGAACCGACATCGATGCTCTTGAAAGTAAACTGACCGGCAAAGTATTGGAGAAATATATACTGCCGCAATTGATAAGCAACAACCATCCTAATCCTGAAGAACTGATCAAGAATCTCTGGCTCGAGCTGCAACCTGTTTCAGATGTTCACCTTTATTCCCAGGGAATCCACGACGATCTTTCGCATGGCGACATCCGCTTTGTATGGATGTTCGGCGCCGTGGCTGCTTTTGTGCTCATCATCGCATGCATCAACTTCGTCAACCTTTCAACGGCGAGGTCAGCTAAACGCGCCCGCGAAGTGGGACTGCGCAAAGTTGTCGGTTCCTATCGCACAGACCTTATCAGTCAGTTCATGGCAGAATCGGTGCTGTACAGTCTATTATCATTTACAATCGGCGTGAGCCTCGCTTCAATTCTGCTTCCGTGGTTCAATACGCTTGCGGGCAAAACGCTTACATTCCCATGGACCGCGTGGTGGTTTTTTCCAGTCATAATTGCTTCAGCCATTGCAATTGGTGTTATAGCGGGATTATATCCATCGTTCTACCTTTCTTCGTTCCGACCCATCCAAGTGCTTAAGGGAAGTCTGAGCCAGGGAAGCAAAAGTTCAGTGATGCGCGCTGCTTTGGTCGTCTTTCAGTTTACGATTTCCATCGTGCTTATTGTCGGCACCTTTGTGATCTATCGCCAAATGCAATTTATCCTCAATACGAAAGTCGGATTCAATAAAGACAACGTAATGGTAATACAGGGTACGCACATGCTCGGTGACAAGCTCGGCCTTTTCAAAGAACGCCTTGCGGAAGTCCCGCATGTTACCTCCGTTTCAATTGGCGACTACCTCCCGGTGCGGGGAACGAAACGAAATGGAAATCAATTTTACGTCGATGGCAAGGTTGGCGTGGACAAGCCGCTTCAGGGACAGTTCTGGCGTGCTGATGAGGACTATCTGACCGTCATGGGGATGAAACTTGTCGAAGGCAGAAATTTCAATCGCGACCTGGAAAGCGATAAGAAAGCCGTAATTATTAACGAGCGCATGGCCAGGGAATTGAATCTTGCGAATCCGGTGGGGATGAAGATTACGAACGGTGAAGCCCTAACCGTGATCGGCGTCGTAGAAGATTTTCATTTTGAATCGTTCAAGGACAATATTCAACCGCTCGCGATCGGTTTCGGCACAAATGCTACGATCGTGTCTGCGCGTCTCGATACGAGGACATCGGTCGATGTCATCGGCGCCGTAACATCCCTTTGGAAGGAAATGGCTCCGAACCAACCGCTGCGGTACACGTTCTTGAACCAAAGCTATGCGCGGATGTACGACGATGTAACCCGAATGGGTCAGGTATTTACAAGTTGCGCGCTTTTCGCGATTATCGTAGCATGCCTTGGTCTGTTCGGGCTGTCGGCATACATGGCAGAACAACGTCGTAAGGAAATCAGCATCCGCCTTGTACTAGGGGCTTCCATGCAGAATATCCTCCGCCTCGTCATGCAGAATTTTGTGACCCTTATCGCAATATCATTTGTCATT
>CBKWFZ010000851.1:0-2184 GCA_966673785.1 uncultured bacterium | reverse complement strand
GCGGAGGATTCATTGACCGGTGTATTTTCACTTATTCCAATGGTGGCCGATGCGGTCAATATACCAATCATCGCAGCGGGTGGAATAGCGGATGCGAGAGGGATACAGGCAGCCCTGGCGTTGGGGGCGGACGCCGTACAAATAGGTACCGCATTTCTGGCAACTGCACAGTCTAACGCGTCCCGCGACCACAAGGACAGGCTCTTCACCCCGGATGCAACGCACACGGTACTCACAAAGGTGTTTACCGGCAGGCTTTCACGCGGCATTCGGAACAGGCTGACGGAGGAATTGAAACCGTATGCGCATTTGCTGGCGCCGTATCCGTTGCAGGGTAAGTTCATGGGCCATTTGAAAGCCTATCCGGCTACGGCCGACACGAACCCTGACTTCAAATCGTATTGGGCAGGCCAATCGGCCGGGTTACTGAAACACCGTGATGCACAGGTTCTTATGGCAAGCCTTATCAATGACATGAATAGCAGAACAGCAAAGAAAGGATAGCTCACGCGTGGGAGCATCCGCTGTGAAAACTGTGGTTGAACCTCGAACAAGAAGTTCGAACGCCAATGTTTTGGAGATGATCAGGTCGTGACGGAAAAGTAGAAACTTCAGCGGCATGTTTTGCGTTTCGACCTTCATGTGACACACGCGTCGGATATCAACACCCTGCGATGCTCTACACGATGAATGCGTCATTGTGGGGCTCGGTTAAAGGTGTAGATTTGGGTAAACAAACATTGGCACAAGCCACCATGAATAAAACGATCAACCTGTTATGATAACATCTCATTTGTCAAAGTATCAAACGATAGTCAAGGCACCAGTCGAAGAAGTTTGGGACGCTTTAGTTAATCCGGACAAAGTAGCGCAATACTTTTTTGGTTCGACCCAGAAAACCGATTGGAAAGTTGGTAGTCCGATTGTGTGGACAGGTGAATATGAGGGGACAAGTTACGTTGACAAAGGATCTGTTTTGGAATTTGAGCCAAACAAGCGACTTTCATACGGCTACCTGAGCAGCTGGAGCGGTCTGGAGGATAAACCTGAGAACTACCTGCAGGTTACTTATGAAGTCAGACCCGTTGAAACCGGAACAGAACTCCTGATCACACAAACGAACTATGACGAAGAGAAGGCAAAACATTCCGCCGAGAACTGGGCTGTGGTGGTGGATGGCCTGAAGAAGCTCGTTGAGTAGTGCCTAGGAAGGAACATTCGTTTATGGGCGATAACACAACGGAAGGTATGAGCAACGAAAATACAGCGATATCTGTTGAGACGGCGGCGAAGCGGCTTGCAGAAAGTGGTAATTTATTTATCGAGTTGTTTAAGCATGGCACATTAGCCGTGGAGTTTTACAAGCCGGACAAAGTGGATAATCAGAAGCCTCATGACAGGGATGAAATTTACGTTGTCGCTACAGGGACGGGAGTCTTTTTCAATGGAGGAAAAAGGTGGAATTTCAAACCCGGTGATTTTTTGTTTGTGCCTGCCGGGGTTGAGCACAGATTTGAGAATTTTTCAGACGATTTTTCTACATGGGTGTTCTTTTATGGACCGGTAGGAGGAGAGCGATAGCTGCAACGGCTTTTACGATTCAGCAAGAGAAGATGGTTTATGGAAAAAAGTAAACTGATAGAAATGAACAACGTTGGCATTGTCGTCGAATCGCTGGACAATGCCATTGCATTCTTTTCGGAGATTGGGCTGAAGCTTGAAGGGAGAATGATGGTTGAGGGTGAATGGGCGGGGCGGGTAACAGGTCTCGGGAATCAATCCGTAGAAGTCGCCATGATGGTTACTCCTGACGGACATGGCCGGCTTGAGCTTTCGCGATTTCTTTCCCCACAAGTTATATCAGATCACAGAACAGCTCCTGTAAACTCCCTTGGTTATCTGCGCATCATGTTTCGGGTTGACAATCTTGACGAATTGTTATCGAGGCTTCTGAGCCGGGGTGCTGAAGTCGTTGGCGAGGTAGTGAACTATGAGAACGTATACCGTCTTTGCTATGTTCGCGGGGTGGAGGGACTTTTAATCGGGTTGGCGGAACAGATCGGCACAAAAACGACGACGGATATTTTGGAACAATAGAGGCCTTCCCTAAGGGAGCGCTTATAAAATTGTTTGACGATAGTGCGAAGGATGAGGAACAGCAGACTGAAGCCGGAACTATAACCA
>CBKWFZ010000850.1:0-2184 GCA_966673785.1 uncultured bacterium | reverse complement strand
TGTGCCTTCGTGACAATACGGGTAACCAAAATGCTGACCGCGCTGAGTTGCTATATTCAGCTCGCACGACGGTTTGTTGTCTCCGAGCATATCGCGGCCGTTGTCTGTAAAATACATATTCCCGGTTTCGGGGTGCCATGTAAATCCGACAGTGTTTCTTACGCCATGTGCAAAAACCTCTCTGCCTGTCCCATCCGGTTTGATACGCGTGATCGATGCGTAAATTTCATCCTTGCTTTCGCAGATATTACAAGGGGCGCCGACTGGTACATAAAGCCAGCCATCGGGACCAAAGGCGATATATTTCCACCCATGATGACCTTCGGTCGGATAGTCATCGTTAATCACGACAGGTTTGGGTGGATTGTCAAGTTTTGATTCAATACCCACAAGTTTTGATATCCTGCTAACCTCTGCGATATAAAGGTCACCATCCCTGAATGCAACTCCATTCGGCATCTTAAGTCCGGATGCGACGACCCATTGTTTATCCGCCTTATGGTCGCCATCGGTGTCCCTGACAGCATACACCTTGTTTCCGTCCCTGTTGCCGACATACACAATTCCGGAGGGACTGAGTGCCATGGACCGCGCATTGGGCACTTCCGCCCACACATCGATCGAAAACCCTTTTGGCAAACGGATCTTTTCCAGTGGCAGTTTTGACTGGACCGGGGCCGGATCATTTCCCAAAACATATATGCGATCAGCTTTATGTTCCCGGAATCCGCCGGGCAACAATGCGATACAGATCAGCAGGACACTTTTTAAGGTTGTCATATTTAAAATGTTGACTTTTGACGAAATTAATAGAATTGCCCAAGAATTCACTTCTTCTTTGTTTGAACGGGTCCCGGCAACCTTTCTGTTAGATAAATTCGTATTCCTGCTATTTTTGTGGTTTGAATTCAGTATTAAGGAGGGAAAAGCAGCAGACATGGTATCGATAACGAACCTTTCCTATTTCATCGGGGGGCGCGCACTTTACGAAAACGCGAATATGTTCATCAAGCCGAAGGATAAAATCGGTTTGATCGGGCTTAATGGTCGCGGTAAGTCAACGTTACTGAGACTGATTGCCGGCGAATACACGTATGACTCAGGCTCAATAAGCAAAAGCAACGACTGCACCATCGGTTTCCTGAATCAGGATTTGCTTTCTTACCAGACCGATGACGCGATCGTGACAGTAGCTATGGAAGCGTTCAAGGATGCTGTCGAGACGCAACGTCAGATTGAGAAAATCCTGCATCAGCTTGAAACGGAATATTCCGAGGCGCTTGTTGAAAAACTTGCCAGGCTCCAGGAAAAATTTGAGCACCTCGATGGATACACGATGCAGGCGAAAGCGGAAGAGGTGCTCGAAGGGATCGGTTTCTCGACGCAGGATCTTCATCGGCCTCTGCGGGAGTTCTCAGGAGGCTGGAGGATGCGTGTAATGCTTGCCAAGCTACTTCTTGAAAAGCCATCGCTCCTGATGCTCGACGAACCGACCAACCACCTTGACCTTCCGTCGATCGAATGGGTCGAGAACTATTTGCGCACCTATGACGGTGCCGTAATCGTGGTATCGCACGACCGGACTTTCCTGGACAACGTAATCAACAAGACCGTAGAAGTCACGCAGGCGCAATTGGTAACATACGAAGGAAACTATTCATTCTACCTTAAGGAAAAAGAACTCCGGCAGGAGATCCAGCAGAACGCATTCGAGAATCAACAGCAAAAGATTCGGCAGACCGAGCGCTTCATAGAGCGATTCAAAGCGAAGGCAACTAAAGCACGGCAGGTTCAATCGCGGGTAAAAGCGCTTGAGCGTATGGACATGATCGAAGAGGTCGTGGATGATACCGCGGCGGTGAACTTCCGGTTTACGTTCAATCAGCAACCGGGAAGATTCATCATCAATCTTAATCACGTTTCAAAAGCATATGGACCGCTTGAGATCCTGAAAGACACTTCGGTCGCGATAGAGCGTACCGACAAGATCGCGCTGATCGGAGCGAATGGCAAAGGGAAATCTACCTTGCTGAGAATCATCGCCGGTGAAGAGTCCATCGAAGGCGAACGTATCATGGGATATAATGTGATCAGGGCATTCTACGCACAGCACCAGTTGGAGTCGCTTCACGTTGAAAATGAGATTCTCGAAGAACTGATGCAGGCCGGGTCTGGAAAGACAGA
>CBKWFZ010000849.1:0-2190 GCA_966673785.1 uncultured bacterium | reverse complement strand
GACCATGCATTGCCGCATGTAAGACAGCAACACCTCCAAACGAATGGGCAATAATCGCAGTTGGTTCGCCATGCTTTTCATACAGCCGTGTGAGCGTTTCCCTGAAGTCGAACAGGTTCGTGCGTTTTCCGGTAGACCTGCCGTGAGCGGGGCCGTCAAAACCGATCACGCGGAGGCCCTCCTGAAGCAACGGCTTGACAAAACGGCGAAACTGCGTCGCGCGCCCAGCCCACCCGTGGACGACGAGTACGTACGGGCCCGTCTCACCCCAGATATAGCCCTGAATGGTTTGTTCCGCTGCACTGAATGTGAAGGTCTTTGCAAATGACGCAGCCTTCGTTTCCTTTTCGGGAACAGGATATTTCAGCGGTGTAAAAAAGATCCTGAGAAAATAACGGTGTGCCAGTGCGGGAAAATACCTTTCAAGCCTGGGGAATCCCCAACGTACGAGTTTCAGCAGAAACGGTGTCTTATCTTTACGGTGCTTTCCCATTGGCGGCGGGAAAGATAACAAAAGAAGCGATCACTCACCGGCAACGAACTCAAACGTTTGTTCCTGGTATTGAAATGTTCTGAAATCAAATACGCGTTCCTTAAACGTCACCTTATTATTCCGGTCAACGAGAATTACGGTGGAACTTCGGGAACCGTAATCAGGCGTTTTGATAAACATCGAGGATAATGCGCGCTCGCGTTCGAGCGGTAGTCCGGTATCCGGAAGAAGGGTATCCTCTGCCACATCCTCATTGTAAAGCAACCGGAACAGTGCTTCCGCGTCGACCGTCTTAGCGTCAACGATTGAGGTGAAGCCGGATTTACCCCGTGCCACCTTAGGCCATGGTGTATCAAGCAGATGATTGCTCAATCCAAAAATACCGCGCTCCAAACGAGTCACCCCGTTACCATAATTCGAGTAATACCAGAACTCATCAACGGTGCCGGCGATCAGATTGAAACCATTGAACCGGTGTCCTTCGGCAGAAACCTGTTGCAGATATTCGTCGGCGGGTACGTGGTTCTTCAGGTATTCCGAAACAAGGTGACCGCGGGACGGTGCCTCCGCTTTCAGATTCTTTACATCCCGGTAGTTGGTAAGCATGCTAATGCGGCCACTTCGTGTTAATCCCAGCCAGGTTCCCATTGCTTCAAGGTCGCGACCGGCTAACACGCCCGGATGATCGTTCCAGAAACCAGCCGCGGCAGTTTGTCTTTTATAAAACTCATCCCTGTTTCCCGCGACGACGAGTTTGTATTCCGGATGATGATCAAGTGCAAAGAAGATCAGACACATGGTGCAAATGTAAACGAAGTAACGGGACTATAAAGTCCACATCGTGACGAAGAAAAGGATGATACGATATGACTGCAGCGCAATAAAAAGGCTTGGCAGCATAAGGAGCGCTTTGATCCATGCCTTCTTCGTATCCTGATTGTACACAGTTCGTTCCATCCGCAGAAATATATATAAACTGAATCCCGCGGCGAGCCAACTGAACACACTGTCGGTGAAAATGTCATTCAGGAAGCTGTCTGAATCAAAAAAAACGAAGTTAAATGCCATCAGTATCCGTGGCACAATTACCTGGACAATCAGAAGGATTACGCTGTTGTATTCCAGCGAGACCAGCACATGGTCGGGAAAAAAGAAATGATTCGAGTAGTTGATCAATGCCAGCGGTATCGCTACGAGAAAAACAAAAACGATCAGCAGTAGTTTCGCCATGTTGGTAGACTGCTGCTGGTATCGGATTGCAAATTCGTGCAACGTCCTATCCTCGCGTTCCAGGCGTTCTTCCACCATTTGTTTTGCAATGGCGCTGTGGGGCAGAAAGTGCATTTGCGTACGCAATTGCGAGTTAAATGTATCAAAAACAGGAAAAAGGAAGTACAGGAGATTTGCGATGAAGAAGAGCGACACAGGTTTAAGAAAAGGAACGCGGATTCCGTTCATAACTTTTCTCGACAGTTCCCCCGGTTGAAGAAAGACCATTTTCACTGTCCGAAACACCTTGTTATCAAGAAACGTAACAGCGTTCAGGAATTGTGCGAAGATGTGGCCAACCGATTTATCGGCTGGGACCATGACCTTTTCGCCACAACGGTTGCAATACCGGCCAGTGAAGTCATTTCCGCAGTTTCTGCACGTCCGGGGGACCTCAAAATTAAAGGAGTGACCCCGCCGGAATTCAG
>CBKWFZ010000848.1:0-2192 GCA_966673785.1 uncultured bacterium | reverse complement strand
CAGGTGTTGACAGTTCGGGTCTTGTTTCCCGGGAAGAGGTGATATCCATCAAGATTCCGGCAGGGGTTAGCGAGGGAATGCAACTATCGATGGGCGGCAAGGGCAACGACGCCCCCGGCGGCGGTGTTCCCGGTGATCTGCTTATCCTTATCGAAGAACATGAAGACAAGCACCTCAAGCGCGATGGCAACAATCTCGTGTACGATCTCTACATCAGTTTTGTCGACGCCGCCCTTGGTACAACGGTAGAGGTACCCAGCGTCGGGGCGAATGTCAAGATCAAGATCGAACCCGGTACACAGAGCGGCAAGATCCTCCGGTTGCGTGGTAAGGGACTGAAAGACGTTAATGGATACGAGACCGGGGACCAGCTCATTTACGTAAATGTCTGGACGCCAAAGAAACTCACATCGGAGGAAAAGGCGGCTTTGGAGAATCTGCGTCACTCGCCGAATTTCCATCCGAATCCCGGAGCTAATGAGAAGGGATTTTTTGAACGCATGAAGGAGTTTTTTAACTAGAATAGTAACCATTTCCTCAAAGCCCCCGTTATCGAATAGATTGGGGGTTTTGTTTTTTAGCAAAACGCGCTAAAAACTTACACCCGGCAACTCAATCGTTTGGGTATCGTAATTATTCAGCATGCGGAGAAAGATTCTGTTTACTTGGGGTGCGCTTGCGCTGGTGGTGACGGCTTTTGGACAGATCAAAAAACAGTTTTCGGTAGAAGACGCGCCATCATGTGAGGCAATACGTCTCAACCTGAAGGCTAACAGCGGCAATTGCCATATCAAACCCAGCCAGGAATCCGATATTCTCAATGTTTACAGCAATCAGACAGAAAGCGGCTATTCTCATAATTTCAGAAAGGAAATTGTAGGCAAGATCTGTGAAGTCTCGCTAAATCTGGAAGAAGTGCAGGCGGAAAGCTTTGGTCAGACGATCTCAACACGCTTTTTCGGCGCTTCAAACACTACCTCAAGCAACAAGATCTGGAAAATGTACCTGACGGAAGCGAAGCCGTACTACCTCGAACTGGATTATGGCATCGGTAACGCTAATGTTGACCTGTCCGGGCTGTCAATCAAAAAACTAAAGATAAATACGGCCAGTGCCGACGTGGTCGTTGGCTATTTTTCCGCGCTCGAGAATCAAATGGAAATGGACACTTTCTCCGTGAAAGTGGACGTCGGGTCGGTCAATGTAAAGAACCTCAGCCTTGCGAAAACACGAAACCTGCTGGCAGATGTCGGATTCGGGACCATGATTCTCGATTTCACGAATAAGCCTCTCGTTGGAACACGCATCAAAGGCAGCGTCGGTGCAGGAAATCTTGTTATCGTACTTCCGGCGCAGGACATACCGGTGATCGTAAAAATCAAGGACTCCTGGCTTTGTTCCGTTAAAATGCCATCGTACCTGAAAAAAGTAAGCGAAAACACGTTTGCAAACGCCGCGTACTCGAAAGATTCGCAAAATCCCCTCGTTTTTGACCTTGATGTTTCACTCGGAAACATCATCTTTAAGGAATCCAGAAACTAACGCCGTTTCTCCAGCTTTTTGTAATTCCACCGGCGATCTGGATACTAATTTCAGGTCTAAACTCTAACGTGTGGAAGCTCTACTTGCCAGGAACGTTACTAAACGTTACACCAACCATATCGCGTTAAACGACGTCTCGGTCACCATCCCCCAACAAACGATTTACGGGCTTCTGGGGCCGAACGGAGCGGGAAAAACCACGCTGATCCGGATCATCAACCAGATCATTAACGCTGACGCCGGCGACATCACCATTTTCGGTGAGCGACTCAACCCCAAACACATAGGAACAATCGGTTATCTGCCCGAGGAAAGAGGTCTGTACAAGAAGCTTAAGGTCGGTGAACAGCTCACCTACTTCGCACAATTGAAGGGACTGGACCGGAAGACCGCAGTCGAGAAAAGCAAGGCATGGATTCGTAAGTTCGAAATCGCAGACTGGTGGAACAAGAAAGTTGAGGATCTGAGCAAGGGCATGGCGCAAAAGGTGCAGTTCATAAGCACGGTAATGCACGAGCCAAAACTTATTATCCTTGACGAACCATTCTCAGGATTCGATCCGGTAAATGCTCAGTTGATAACGCGGGAGATCCTTGAGCTCAAGGAAAAAGGCAGCACCATCATTTTTTCAACGCATCGCATGGAGACCG
>CBKWFZ010000847.1:0-2193 GCA_966673785.1 uncultured bacterium | reverse complement strand
CGGAGGGTAGCAAATTCGGACCAGATTGGAGCATTTCTGAGGCCCCTGGTCAGAGTAAATTATGGAACCGTTGTTTAATCGGCAGTACCTTATAGTCAAATCTACTATATTGTCAATATCTTATAGTCATTCTTACCATATTATCAATTTTTAACCTCGTACAGGCCTTCAAATTGCACGAACATGACGTGTCAAAATACCACCATTGGGGGCTAGGTTACGACAAACTGCTGCACGGGGAAAAAAAACGCTCGATTTGGCAAAATCGAGCGTTCTCAGAATTTTATTTGGTTCAACCTTATTTCCACTTACACTGGAATTCGATCCATCCGCCAATCACCTGCATCGGATCGAATCTGGAAAAGTGTCGCTGGTTCGGCTTTACGCGGCGCCGGAGCCTAAACAAATCAGATTGCCCGGAAGCAATTCCGGATTTGGATTTCCGCTTTACGGGAAAGTCTGTGACCGTTGCTCCTTTCCCGAATTGTCAAATGTGATGATCTCACTTACATAATCGGGAACAATTACCTTCCCTGAACTTTGCGACAGGAAGCCCGAACCGTGATACAGTTCCTGAATCCGGCTTCCACCGTTCGAGAAATTCATTTTCACTCTCACCACGCCGGGATCGATCGACATCGCCCTAACCGGAGCTGTCTCGAAAACTCTCAGGCTGTCCAGGTTTTGTGAAGCGAATAACAGCAGAGCGCGATCGGTAGGTAACAGCACCGCCGCCTTCGCATCGCCGGGGACGATTACGCCGGAAGTTGTCGGTGGCACGTATGCGAACTGTCCTTTACCATCCCCAAGTAAAACAGCACCATTTAGCGCATCCATACGGCCCATTAACACCTCGGCCCCATAATCATTTCCAACGAGAATAACATCAAGGTTTCCATCGCTATTTACATCGGCAACCTGCATTCCAAAGACGGGTGCGACCTGAACCTGAAGAGGAAGTTGTGTCATTCGAAAAGTCCCGTCACCAATATTTTCGATGTACGACGAATAGAAATAATTGGCCCGCAAGACTTTCGCCTCCTGCAATTGTTCCTCTGTGAGAACGGACCGGGTAGACGCCTTTCCGAAGTCCGCATGTTTTAAGAATTTAGCTTTTGTTTTGATCAGCTCCTTCTGAACGTCGAGTCGCCCGAAGTATGGAAATTCTTCCATCCGACCTTCCTGATTAAGAAAGTATGCAGTCGGAAACATGTCAACACGCTGGTTTTTGTCAAAATCAGCGGTGTATATCGAAACGGGTTGTTCGTCGCTTGCCTTCACCAGCGTGTTCAATCCCAGATTCCCAACGACATAGTCGACATCGCCATCGTTATCAAAATCACCCCCGACAACGCTGTTCCACCAGCCACTCTTCGACGCGATACCCGAATCAGACACTTCCTCGAACCGCCCGTGATCGTTCCTGAATATTCTCACCGGAGCCCACTCGCCCGCCAGAATGAGGTCAATCCACCCATCGTTGTCGAAATCGCTCCAAAGCGCGTCGCATACCATTCCGATATTGTTCAACGCCGGGGCTACCTGATCATTGGCCGTCGTGAATTTTGGAACGCCGTCTTTCGTATCGTTGCGCAATATGTAACTACTCACTGCTGCGGGATACTCGAACGGCTCGTGGCGACCACCAACAAACAGATCAAGATCTCCGTCATTATCGAAATCCGCTGCCCGTACGCATGAGCCACTGCTGAAAATCGCTGGAATTGCATGAGGTGCGGGCACGAACCGGCCGTTTACGTTTTGAAAAAACAAATCGGTGTAGCAGGAATCTTCAATAGCAAATTCATTTCCACCGCTCACCGAATACAGGTCAAGATCATTGTCTCCGTCTGCATCGAAAAGCAAGACGCCCAGTTCCTCCTGAGTTTTCCTGAACTTTTGAGGAAGATCGAATAGATTTTTCTCTCTGAAGTTTGACGACGCATCCTGTACAAGGAATGTACCCAGCACGTTGTGCGTTCCGCCGATATACAGGTCTTCTCTCCCATCGCCGTCAACATCTCCAACTGCTAGTCCTGGTCCGTATTGCGACAGCTTATGAATCAACAGCGGCTGAACATTGAAGTCAACAAAATCGGTCTCGTTGTGAACGTAGGTGAACGAATCCGAAATATCTCTGAAAATACGTTCATTACTCCGCGGAGCCGCAGGCTCACCGGAATGTTTTCCGGT
>CBKWFZ010000846.1:0-2193 GCA_966673785.1 uncultured bacterium | reverse complement strand
TCTATTCATGGGATCGGCCCGCAAAGGAAGGAAAAACTTGGTGTGGCCCTTGTCGGACTAGGGAACTACAGCAAAGTCATGCTCGGGCCGGCCTTGAAACAGACAATGAACAGCTACCTTGCGGGTATCGTTACCGGAACACCCTCAAAGGCAACTGAATGGTCGCGTGAATACAACATTCCGAAAGAGAACGTCTACTCGTACAGCAACTTTGACGAGATCGGGAAAAACAAGGATATCGATATCGTATACGTTGTGCTTCCAAACAGCATGCACGCGGAGTATACGATTCGTGCGCTTGAGGCCGGCAAACATGTGATCTGCGAGAAACCGATGGCCATGAACGCAGCCGAAGCCCGGCAAATGATTGCTGCGGCGAAAAAGGCGAACCGAAAGTTATCCATCGGATACCGCATGCATTTCGATCCGTACTTCGTGGAAGTGAAACGACTGGGAAAGCAGGAGGTCCTCGGCCCCGTCAACTACATGGAATGCGCACTCGGTTATTATTCGACTCCGCCCGCGGGATCATGGAAACTTCAGAAGGCGATGGGTGGCGGACCACTCTATAATCTCGCCGTGTACCCGATTCAAAGTGCGCGCCATACTAAAGGCAGTGAACCCGCTTACGTCACAGCGCAGGCGACAACCAAACGCAAGGACGTGTTCCGGGAAGTCCACGAGCTGTTCACGTGGCAACTCGAGTGGGCTGACGGTACGCTTTGCAATTCCTATTCAGGATCGGCGGGGATGATCGACCGTTTATTCGCTGCATGTACCAAAGGGTTTATAGAGCTCGAGCCCGCGACCCAGTACACTGGTCAGGCCGGTGGTTCTTCGCTTGGAAAATTCGACTATCCGCAGGTATTTCAGCAAAAACTCCAGATTGAGGATTTTGCGCGGTGTGTGATGGAAGACAAAGATTCTGTCGTCGGTGGCGAGGAAGGCCTCCGGGATATGTTCATCATCGATGCGATTCACAAAGCTGTTGCGGAAGGCGGAAGGGTCGCCATCGAAGGTCTGAATTAAAACTGCTAAACACATGCCGACGTGATAGACGTAACCTGCGCCATCATTCTGCGCGACGGACTTGTTCTGGTTACCCAGCGTAGCGAGCGTATGAGCATGCCGTTAAAATGGGAATTTCCGGGCGGCAAGGTTGAACCCGGAGAGTCTCCCGAGCAATGTCTGGTGCGCGAACTGAAAGAAGAACTCAACATCCGCGTTGATCTCATCGGAAAACTTGATCCGCAACCCTATCGTTATCCCGATTTTTCCATTCGATTGATCCCGTTCATAGCTGCCTTCGGTTCCGGCGAACTGCTACTCCACGAACACAGGGCGTTTCAATGGCTTACAACGGATAAGCTACATCAGCTTGACTGGGCCGCGGCCGACGTTCCGGTCCTCGAAGCGTTCCTGAAATATCAGCGCGACGCAGGAAATCGGTAATCTTATTGTCCTTCGTGACGACAGTCACAAAAAATGAGTGGATCTGGCACTAGCTTTGCCAAAAACCGAAATAATGAAACTATTTAACAGAAAGATACTGGTAACCGCCGGCCTTGTAGTGCTTGCGATAACCGCGCTCGCCTTAATCAGGAAACCGGAAACCAATAGCGCCCCGGTTGCAGGGACTGAATTGGTCAATGAAGAAGGTAAAGCCGTAAGGTTTGAAGACTTCCGGGGTAAGGTTGTGTTTGTCAATAACTGGGCGAGCTGGTGCCCGCCATGCATCGCGGAGATGCCGTCGATTCAAAACCTTAAGAAAACGCTTGACACTGAAAACTTCGTTTTTGTAATGGTTTCTTTTGACGAAAATCCCACGAAGGCGTTGAACTTCATGAAGAAGAAAGGCTATGACTTCGAGGTATATTTTCCCGGTGAGGATTACCCTTTCTTTACGTCCTCCATACCCACCACGTATGTGCTCGACGCAGATGGTAAAGTTGTGATCGAACATACGGGTATGGCGAGTTACGACAAACCGGAAGTAATTGAAAGGTTTCGTTCCCTGCTGAAGACACGCTAGAGATTTTTGCGGAGAAAGCTGAATAGTTTTGTTCGTATCCACTCCTGGTCGAACATCGGACCGTAATGCGGCGCATCGGGGACGATCACCAGTTCGTTCCCGACGCCCGAAAGTGTAAGCCACGAGCTGAGCAGACGCGATTGTGTATTGGGAACGGATTC
>CBKWFZ010000845.1:0-2194 GCA_966673785.1 uncultured bacterium | reverse complement strand
AACCGATGTTTCGGGACTGATGCCTGAGCGACTATCCGACGCGACGGTCCGACCTTTCATGCTTCTCAATGATGTGGCGATCAACAAACAACTCCTGCTGGAAAAAGAGCCCTATGTGCGCGAACGGTGGCATCCGCGGACTGTTGACCTTGTCGACCATGCGTGCCGCGTAAAGGTACTGTTGCCCTATGAGGAAGCAGAGTCAGGTGTGGCGTCTGTCCTTTTCCAGGATTGCGCCACGAACATCGTCGTTTCGCCCTGCAGAAGCTATTCGGGCCGGTCTGACTACTTCACGATACCTAGAGGCTGCCATCATATTATCGTTCTTTACAATAACGGTTCCTATCTTAAAATGGACAGCGTTGATCTTCGCGCGCATACTCACGTCGTTGCCGATCTAATTACCGCGAAACTTCATGGCGTTACTTCGGAGTCACGGGAGTGGTTGAATGTAGCATCGGGCAATTGTTTCGGTACACCGGTAGCATCCTCCCGCACAATAACGTTCGAAAGCCGGATGACAGGTACGGGCAACCTTCAGGGTACGGTTATGGATGAAGCAAACTACCCATTGCCGGGCGCGACGATTGTGGTAAAAGGTACTACCATCGGTGCCGTTACCGACGTAGACGGACGGTTTGTTCTGGACATCCCAGGTGATCCATCGACAATTGTAATCAGCTTTATCGGATACGTTTCCAGGGAGGTTGAGGTGCGCACCGGGTCGGAAGTTAAAATTGTGATGGAGCCCGATGTCACGGCGCTACAGGAAGTGGTTGTGGTCGGCTATGGGATGCAGACGATGCGTAGCATGACGGCGTCGGTAGCGATAAGAGGCATGGTTTCCGGTGTTACCGTAACGCAGCAGAACGAAGAAGATGATCAAGATGGTGAGACTCCGCTGCGCCCCGACGAAATCCGTGAGGCGGAGCAAAAGCTCTATCAGGAGTTGCTTACGCTGAAGAATATTCGCGCCAATTTCTCCGACGTCGGGTTCTGGGAACCGCGCCTGTGGACCGACCGTCACGGACGCTCTTCGTTCACGGTAACGTTCCCCGATGACCTCACCCGATGGGACGCGGTAGTGTATGGAATGAACCGGAGGCTGCAGACAGGAACGGCTCGGAAAAGTATCAAATCATATAAACCGTTGATGGCCGAGCTCGAAGTGCCGCGGTTTCTTGTCGTCGGAGATTCAGCGAACCTTATTGGCAAGGTGCTTAATCATACCACTGATAAAACCATTGATGGAAGCACGCAGTGGTCGGGATCGGTTACGCGTGAGCGTGCTGTGACTTTTGATAGTTACCACAAAGAGACAATGGCCGTGGTGCCAACATCAACCGATACGATCACTGCGCGGTATGCCTTCACGCGCCACGATGGCTATTTCGACGGTGAGGAGCGCGAGGTGCCGGTCATTCCGCAGGGGACCATACGCGCGGATGGCGTATTGTCGATACTCGAAAATAGCGATGAAGTTCACGTCCAATCAAAAAAAGGGGAAGTCGTTAAACTGGAAATCGTCGACAACCAAATTGACCTTTATGCGGAGGATGCGCGAAACCTCATCCACTACCGGTACGATTGCAACGAACAGCTTGCATCCAAACTCGTCGGACTGGTGAATTACAAGCTGCTCATGCAATATGAGGGCAAGCCGTTCAAATACGACAGAGACGTGAACCGCATCATCACGCGGTTGCTGAAAAATCAAAACAGCGAATTTCTGTGGTCCTGGTGGGATGTTTCGCCCAACACGTCGTACTGGATGTCGGCGCATATATTGCGGGCCTTGAAAGCAGCGAAGGACGCGGGATACACTGTGAACCTGAATGTGGAGAATGTAACGCGCAAGGCGACGTACAAATACGAGTTCCTGAAAGACATCTCAATTAGTGACGTGCAGCTGATGCATGCGCTTGCCATGTGGGAAGCACAAATAGATTACGGACGTTACGTCAAGTTGCTCGACGCGCGGGTCCGCCACTACGATTCCGTCTCCAGGGCAAATGAAAAACGATACCGGTATACGCATTATTCGTCCCTGAATGAAAAACTGATGCTGCTGGAGATCCGCCAGCTCAGGAATCTGCCCTGGGTGTACGACTCGCTGCTGCGGTACCGGAAGCAAACTATTCTGAATGAAGTCTACTTCGCCGATGATCGTCGTGCCCGCTACTGGTACTCCGGC
>CBKWFZ010000844.1:0-2200 GCA_966673785.1 uncultured bacterium | reverse complement strand
GGGTTTGGTTTGTGTCTAAAGTTCAAAATCGCCGTTAAAACGGGTGCATGCTCACGGAACAAGAGCTTATTGAAGGTTGCCGCAAGAATGACCGGGCCGCCCAGAGGGCCCTCTATGACCGTTATTGCCGAAAAATGATGGTCCTCTGCCTGCGTTACTCGAAAACAACAGCCGAGGCGGAAGACATACTTCAGGAAGGTTTTGTCCAAGTTTTTAACGCGATCACCAACTTTCGCCAGGAGGCAAAACTTGAAACCTGGATCACCCGGATCATGGTCAACACCGCACTGAACGTGCAGCGCAGGAAGTTGTACCTCTATCCGATGGTTGACGTCGAGGAGATTGAACTGCCTGAGAACGAAATCAGCATCTCCGGAATTCATTTCAAACAATTACTCGAAATGATCCAGTCGCTCCCTCAGGGATGTCAGATTGTTTTCAACTTGTTTGCCATCGAAGGGTACAGTCACAAGGAAATTGCCGAGCAACTGGGAATTTCCGAGGGAACGTCGAAGTCACAATTTGCCCGGGCGAAGAGCTTATTGCAACAGAAACTGTCGAAGGAGTCTTATTTTGATCGATATGGAGAGGCAAAACTTTGAGAAGGAAATGAAAAGCGCTTTTGAAGGCGCCGAGTATTCCCCTTCGGAGAATGCGTGGGTGAACATTGAGCTGGAGCTTGAACGCGCAGAAGGAAAGAAAATGCGCAGACGGATTTTCTTTTACAAAATGCTGGCTGCGGCTTCCATCACGTTTGCACTGGCCGTCGCGGGCGCGGGAATAATTTATCTTCAAGGCGAACAGGATGCTGTGGCGAACAAATCCCCGCGCGTCGAAGACATCAACTCCAGTCAAAATCTGGCCGAAACGCAACAGTCTTCCAAGGAAAATCCGACTTCAACGGAGACTGTCCTTCTTCCCGAGGATAATGCCCAGGCATCAATTGGTTCAGAGAAGAAATCAACGCGCGCGAAGCTCGGGAGTAATGCTTTGGCCGGACGTGACGCAGATTCTGTTGAGAACCATGAAGATACGCAACAGGTAGCGCATTCCGTCCAGCAATCCGAAAGCGTTTCCGGGTCTGCAAATCGCACAACTGCTGGAATCGTATCGACGGAAAACATGAGTCGTACTGAAGAAGTAGCTAAACCTGTCAACGGTAACCCCAGTGAGATCCCTGTAAACGATGGTGGTGGTGGTAGTCAACTGGCAGCCGTTCAGTCTGAAGAAAACAAAGACGGGGAGCCGGCGCCGGTTGAAACCGGAAGTTCAGTCAAAACGGATCGTAATGAAGCTATCGCGAACGCAGATACGCCATCGGAGGCCGATCCTGTCCAAATGATGTTCCAGAAACTTCAGGACCGCGAAAAGGAAATTGCCGAAAAAGCCAACAACAAGCGAAAGGGTAGTGAAGAAAGTAAACGCGAGGAACTCTGGACGTCATTGGGTTTTGCCGCCGGAGGGTACAATGGGTCCGGTTCGCATATCGCAATGAGTCCGGCGAATGCGCTTGCGATGAATTCCACGCTGGACAACCAGGCAAAGGCATCGGGTTCTTCCTATTCCGTTAACGTAAGTTTTGGACGCCGCCTTTCTGAGCGCCTGGTCATTCAAGGCGGGTTAAGCTATCTGAACAACAGCACGAATTATGTTTCAAACCAGGTTGTGCTGGATCAGAACAACGCGTTCAAACCTGCTACGTTTAAAGACCTTCGTGCTTCCGAGGCTTCGCTGTACAGCAATACTAACATTATTCCTACTGCACCCCATGAGGTGAACAGCAGCCTCGAGTTTATCAGTCTTCCGATTCAGGCGGGATACATGATCATTGACCGGAAATTTGGTTTCCAGATAAACGCCGGTGTGTCTACCGATTTCTTTATTCAGAATACGATCGATCCCCAGGGCAGCGACCTTCAGAAAACGACCCAGCAACGCGGCGCGGAATCGCCATACAGATCAACGAACTTCAGTGGCCTCATGGGCACGGAACTAACGTACCGGCTGGGGCAAAACTACAGGCTCTCTCTTAACCCCGGACTCCGTTATCCCTTTAATTCAATTTTCAAGGACGAAACCGGAATAGAATCTTTACCGCTGACATTTGATGTCGGCCTGCGCTTCCGGTATATTTTCCGATAGCTACAACCTTTTGGACAACTGAAGTGTCAAAAAAAGAAACAAACCCCGTTATTATGGA
>CBKWFZ010000843.1:0-2205 GCA_966673785.1 uncultured bacterium | reverse complement strand
GTATCCCTGGGAAAGTTGCATCACCCTCGGTAACGCGTGGGGACACGTGCCCGGCGACACATATAAGCCGGCGCGTAAAATAGTCCATCTGCTGGTTGAGATCGTTGCGAAAGGAGGGAATCTTTTGCTTGGTGTTGGGCCAGGTCCGGACGGTACGTTGAATGATCTTCAGATAGCACGTCTAAAGGAAATCGGTGACTGGCTTAGAATCAACGGCGAGGCAATCTACGGTACACGAAGCGTTACGCGCTATCAGGATGGAAAAACTTTCTTCACCGCCGGCAAAGATGGACGGCGTTACGCGGTCGTGCTCCTCGACGAAGGGGATGTGCCCGCAACAGTATCCTGGCGAGATAATTTGCCCTTGCAAGGGACTCGCGTAAACCTGGTTGGAGGTAAGGAGCGCGTTGGCTGGAAAGTCAGTGATGATCGTGTGACGATAACCGTACCAAAACAGGTGCGAAAAAAGGCCCCGTATGCGTTGGTCTTTTCATTCACACCCACGGATACGGGAAAGACGAAGTGAGCAAATCTCAGAACGGCCTCCGTCGCGTGATTTACGATTGAACGCCATCGTCAGAAAGTTCATTAAAGACGCTTCTTTTCTCGTCCATCCACGCGGTCATCGCTTCCGGTGAATTCATTTGATTGCGCATTTCATTCATCGCATCAATGTGGGCGGCGTCTCCTTGCTGGACTTTTTCGCGTGCGTGTTTACTTACCATCATCGCAATTTCGTCGAAACTGTTTGCGCTAAAGGTCTGGTCACATGCGCCACCAAGTTGTTTACAAGTCATTGTTTTCATATACAGAACATTTTTTTTTCGATACAGGACTTCTTTCACGATGCCGGCCCTGTGAGCGGTGTCGTCGGCAAAAATAGGTTTGCGCACCTTCCAAATCAAAAAAGCATCGGAAGATTGGAGCGGATTTCTCAAAGACTCACCGGCAGATGCAGTCGCCCGTTAGGAGTGAACCGATTTATCAGGAAATACCGGCTAGTGCGGAGAAAGTAGTTCTCTGGTGTTCTTCACTGGCAAAGGCAGGACGGGATTGTTTTTTCAAACTCACAATCATTGTTGTTACACCGTGTCAATGAGCCGTTGAGCCGCGACTTCAATTCAGCCAGCTGCTGTATTTGCTGATCGATGAGTTGAACTTTGGTCTCGAGTCTATATTTCAGATTGGTGCAATTGGCGTCTTCGTCGCGCCACAGTCCCAGGAAAGTGTCGATTTCGTTCAGGGTGAAGCCCAGGTCTTTTAGCCTTCGGATCAACATCAATTTCTCAAGGATCTGCTCCGAATACTCTTTATAATTGTTTTCTCTTCTGCTTTTTCTTTCAATACGAATGAGTCCCTTCTTTTCATAAAACCGTATGGTATCCCTGCTTAGACCGGTGCGTTCTACAAGTTCTCCTATGAGCATGACAAATCTTGTTTGTTCAGGAAGTCGGGTTTCGGTTGACTAAGTCCACAAGTTATGCGGTTAGACCATGCACTCAAAGATAACGGATTCTGCCACGCAAAAAGCTTCCGATCATGGTTGAAGCCCCGATTTTTTGGCGAAACGGTTCATTGGGCAGCGATGCCCTACTCATACGAGCATTGGCGCCCCGGGCTTCGTCAAGCACTGGAAAAAGCGGAGTCTTCACAACTTCTGCGGTATACGCATGGTGACTTCCGTTGCAATAAAAGTGCAATTTAGCGCCGGAATATTCACAAATGGCCGGAATTATTACATCCCCGGATTATTGTCCGGCTCACGCAGGATATTTTTCATTCCGGCGAGCAAGATTTTTATCGACACATTCCGGCGTTCAACCCTGCGACCGTTCTCTCGTCGGACGGCTAATCTGTGCATGATAATGGATTCCTCCGGTAAAGCCCCGCCTCAGCTTCCAATGAGGTCGATCTAACGTTTTGCCTACACGCATTAGAACACGTATGTATAGAAGTGGTTAGCAGCCTCACGCAGCAACGACTTTTGTACCCATTAGAGAAGGCGTCTCCGTGCGGAAAATCATCGCGGGAAACGACGCCCTTACAGCTGACGAAAATCAATTCACGTAAATGAAGAAATCACTTTTAGGCCTGCTCTTGTCTTTGTCGATATTAAATGCATGTGATGACGATCTGGATAACGATGTGGTGATGTCACCGCCCGCGTCGGAGGCATCGAAAGCCACGTCGGCGTCAGCCGCTGTC
>CBKWFZ010000842.1:0-2207 GCA_966673785.1 uncultured bacterium | reverse complement strand
ACTGGGATTAGACATGGTACCTCCTTTCTTTAGGTTGGACATAAGCAACAGCATAGCCGCGAAAGGCAACCACCTGTTACTGATAACGACCGCTATCAAAGCTGAAACGCCGGGTGCGCGAAAATCGTTTGCCCGATGTGACGAAAATCTTTGCCTACCGACAACGTTGGGCGTCATGGTCCGATGAAAGGATCATGGTTCTGATCGAAACCCATCATTGGACATACGGCAGGAAAGACTCACATTCGGTAACAATCAACTCATTTTTGCCATCGCCGCAGTCGCCGTCAAAAAAATTGCGGCGGGTAAAAACGCCTCAGGTTGCTTTAATCAAAGGAAAGTCGCTCCCTCCCGGCGGCTTTTTTTTTGTGTGATAAAAGTCTCGGCCTGCCTGATCGTTATCATTTAGGCGCTTTCAACGGCCTTCTATCTTCGGGTCAGCAAAAAAAAGTTCCAGGTATCAGGCAAGCATAACACAAAGAACAAACAAGGGCAGTCAGACGGACCACTCTTCTTTCCATTACAGCATACAAACTGGTCTTGATGCCCGGAACTTTTAATGCTCTTTTCATAACAAGCAATTCGGTGCCATACGCAGAAGGATGGATGGTACTGACACAAAAGCGGAACACAAATTCCGCTTTTTTTTTGTGACAAAGATCATTCGACTTCCTGCGATACATCTTGTACCTGAAAACGGCTCGCTACGCCGTATTTCGTTTATAATACTAGACAATCAACGCGAATATCCATGATCAAATCCAACTCATCGGAACTCACCCGCTACAAGATGGCCTGGCTGGCCCTGCCGCTCATTGCTACCTTCAACGGGGTACTTCGCGACCTGACATACCGTTACATGTTTGGCGACCACCTCGCCAATCAGATTTCTTCCGTCTTGTTAAGCGTCATCATAATCTGGTTCGTCATTTTGCTCAACGAACGTATCCGGCTTCAAAGTCCGGCGCAGGCCTGGTCCGTTGGTGTCACATGGTTAATCCTTACGATCTTCTTTGAATTGTTACTCACCCTTGCTACCGGTGGTTCACTGAACGACCACCTCAGTCAGTACGACATTAAAAGCGGTAATTTGTGGATCCTCGTGCTGATAACCGTATGCGTCGCGCCGGTGGCGCTAAGGCGCTTTCCTTCTCCGGGGCATGCACGGTGAGTATGACAAATATCATAGCCGCCTGTGAGTAACCTCATAACCCACGCCCAACCCCTGTTCTAACTTTCCTCCCATATGGAGGCCAGATGAAAACCCGCGTTTTCGCACCTGGAAAAAATTATGCAAACCAATCTTTCGGCAAACAATAAGTCGCCCAGAATTCTACTGATCGAAGACAACTCAGAAATGGCGGAAAACATTACCAGTATTCTTGAACTGGCAAACTACGATGTTCTTTACGCAAACAATGGAAAACAAGGCGTGGCTGTGGCACAGAAGTCCCAGCCCGATCTCATCCTTTGCGACATCATGATGCCTGAATTAGACGGCTATGGTGTACTTCACATCCTTAACCACGATCCGGAAACGGCCAGCATTCCCTTTGTATTCTTAAGCGCGAAAGCCGACAAAGGCGAGGTCAGGGAGGGTATGAATCTTGGTGCAGACGATTATATCACCAAACCGTTTGACAGTACTGATCTGCTTAAGGTTATTGAAATCCGCCTGAAGAAGAAGGAAACGTTGAAGACGAGTTATGCTAACAACGACTTCAATCTCACTACCCTTTTCAGCGAGACCAAGGAGTTGAAGGAACTCGAGAGACTCTACACAAACCGGCCAGTCCGGACTTACCGTAAAAAAGAATTTCTTTTCATGGAAGGTCAGACGCCGACTGATCTTTATTTTATCCGCAAGGGTGAAATAAAGACCTATAAGGTAAACTACGACGGTAAGGAACTGATCACTGGCATCCACAGTGCGGGTGATTTCCTTGGGTATGTCGCTTTGCTCGAAGAACGGACATACAACGAAAATGCCGAAGTTCTGGAAGAAGCGGAGATCATGATGATCCCGCGTCAGGAGTTTCTCAACGTGGTGTACTCCAGCAAGGACATGGCACGCAAGTTCATAAAACTAGTTTCGCACCACCTTGTCGAAGCTGAGAACCGCTTGCTGAACCTGGCGTACCAATCTGTGCGCCAGCGCGTCGCCGATTCGTTACTAAAACTTCACCATCAGATGTTGGCGTTTCCCA
>CBKWFZ010000841.1:0-2225 GCA_966673785.1 uncultured bacterium | reverse complement strand
CATATCAACGATGTACATCGTGCCGTCAGGAGCGGTAGCCATGTCCACCGGACGGAATAACGGATCAAGCGACCGGATGAACTCCGACTGCTGTTCCTGATACACATTGTGAAGAATGCTGAGGCCCTCCTTTTCCTCCGCGCGGATCTGTCTCACAATTCTCGCCACCGGTTCACCGTAAAAATACTGGCCCTTCAATTCATCAGGTAACCTGTGGCCTCTGAATACATCATTCCCCGACGCCCCGGTCACGCGATTGAGCGTACCCTCCGGCATTCGTACCGCCTGCATTCCACCCTGCATGTCGGCAATCCGTATAGGCGCGCCCCAGGGCACCTCGAACCCTTCGGCAAAATTCTTTTCGATGATGTAGTCGCCGTAATGGATCGGGAACTGAAACCACGACGGCACTCCATTGGAGCCTCCCTGAAACCAGAGTTTCCCGTTGTCATCATGTGTAATTCCCCACTGCGCATGGTTCGATCCGGTGGATTCGCGGACCACTCCCTGAGGTGTTTCACGTACGCGGAACGGATTGACCGTGCTGTACAACCAGTTATCCATCCCCCAATACAGAAATGCCTGCTGGTGCTCTACATTGCCGGCGCGGCCGAAGTTATCCGTGAAAAACTCGCGCTTGTCGGCTTTCCCGTCGTTATCGGTGTCGGTGTATTTGTAAACAACATCGGCATTGGATTCCATCGTCAGAACACTGTTCGGCCCAACCGGAAGGACAAAGCGTGGAAATACGAGGCTGTCGACAAACATGCCTCCTGTTTCGTAAAAGCCATCGTCGTCGAGGTCTTCCCAGCGAGATATTCCGCTTACCGGTTCAAGTGTTCCGCGTGAATCCACCGTCAGCATGTAAGAGCGCAATTCAAGTACATACATGCGTCCGTTGCCGTCGAATGTGATCGCTCCGGGTTGCTGTATTGCAGGTTCGGTAATAACCGGATCCAGGCGGTATCCCGGAGGCAGGAGAAACTTCTCCTGCTGTTTTGCCGGCGTTAACGGGAGCACCGGTGGTTTTGGTTCGAGGTCGATTCCTTTCCAGATCGCGTTGGTCGTGTCGGCGCCTTCAGGAAGCTGCACCACCGGCCAAGACTCTTTCTGAGTGGAACACGAGCATACGAGAAACAAAAGCGGAAGTAGTATCCTGTACGTTACTGGAACATCGTTGGGATGAGTCGTCATGGGGCGCCGTTATTTTTGGACGCATCAAATAAACCAAATTGGAATTGATAGCGAAAACAAGACTACAGTTTTTACACGGCGAATGAAGAAAGTAGCGATCCTTTTCCATGAGCGGTTGTGAAATGCAATTAAAAAGTGGTACTTAAACATTCCGAATACTCAAGCTATGAAAAGGAAACCATGCCAAAGAATTTTGACCGCGCTATTGATTTCGCTGGCCATTACCACACACGCACAGGAAATTGGCATCCAGATGGGAAGTATGCGCCAGATGTTCAGCCAGGGAATTCCCGCGACGTTGGCTTATATGAAAGATATCGGCATAACCGAAATTGAAGGGGGCGTGCCTCGCACCATCGACCGGGAAGAATACAAAAAACTGTTAAAACAGCACGGTCTGAAAATCGTGTCAAACGGAATCGGTTTCCCGAATCTGCAACATCCCGATAGCATCGACAAGGCTATACGCAATGCGAAGGACCTGGGTGCATCATTTGTTACCTGCTACTGGATTCCGCATGACGGTGACAATTTCACCTTTGATGACATGAAGACCGCCGTTGACGTGTTCAACACGGCCGGCAAGCAGTTCGCGGAAAGCGGAATTACGTTTTGCTATCATCCCCATGGATATGAATTCCGGGAATACGGTAATGGCAAAAAGACTTTGTTCGAATACATGATGGACAACACACGCCCCGAATGGGTCAGCTTCCAGATGGACGTATTCTGGATACGCAATCCGGGGCAGGATCCGGCCGCGCTTCTGCGCAAGTATCCCACCCGTTGGAAGACGTTGCATCTGAAAGATCGGCGGCATGGAACGCCCGATACGAACAACGGTCGCCAGGACAAGGAAAGCAACGTCGTGCTCGGCACCGGCGATGTCAATATAGCGGAGGTCATGAAGGCCGCGCGTGAGATCGGCATCAAACACTACTTCATCGAGGACGAGTCGTCCCGCGCCCTTGAGCAGGTTCCGCAGAGCATCGCATATCTAAAATCATTACGGAAGTAACTACCTCAATTGT
>CBKWFZ010000840.1:0-2226 GCA_966673785.1 uncultured bacterium | reverse complement strand
TAGAAGCGGAGCGAAGCGACAGCCTCTTTATTTGGACCTCGGCAGAGCAGGGATCAGCTTTGGTAATCCCTGCGAGTGCACGAACAAATATCCTGGTAGTCGCAAGCTGTCAGGATATTTGTTTTGAGGCTGTCCAACGACTCGCTGGCATGGCGACCACCAGCTCGGAAGGCCGCAAATTACTTCCCCACCTTACCCTTCACCTTTTTATTATTCTGATTCTCCTTCACCCGGAACGCGACAATCCTTTGGATAAAATGTACCGGAAGGGGTTCATCAAGCGGAAATTGCACGGATCCCTTCCCCTGCTTGTAGTGCGAAAGCTCCTCTTCGAATTCCGCGTGTCCGGATGGTGTCGCATAGAAACCGATGTGATGCTGATAGCCGGCAAAATAGACCAGCGGCTTCCCGGATAGCTTGTATGCCGGCATGCCATAGGCAATTAACTCGTCTGCGTCCCGGGCTTCTTTTTTGATGATGGTGCGGATCCTTTTCAGTCGCGACTGAACAGCGGCGGGGAAGCTGCCAATATATTCGTCCACCGATTTGAAGTCTGTTTTCATTTTTTGTGCTGGTTATAGTGCCAATTTCCAAAAAATCAGATACTCGCGGTAGGGGCGAGCGCGACGAAAACAGGTGCGCATTGCGCCAACTTGGGAGCGCAAACCGAAAACGCTTTCCCGCCTGATCCGCACCGGTGAGACTTGTCCCCGCACAGGATGAGAAGAAACTCATACGCCCCTTACTTTCATCATGTCTGATCACGACCATCGATCGTACATTCCGAAAACACTTGAAGGTATGGAAACAAAACACAACTGGTCGTACCGGCATGTCGTGCTGGCCGCGTTAAGTGCAGAACTGATCCTTATCGCCATTCAGTTCATCGCTGTTCGTATCTATTCCGGTAACACCGATGCAGAGTCGGCTGTCTTTACTTCGGCGTACATGAAGTCTACCGGTTTCTATGTGTTCCTGGTCGGAGGTTTCTTTCTCTATGTCGTGCTTACGTTCGGGCTCCTTCGAAATATCCGCGAATACATTGTCAGGAAACTCTTTGTTCTGTTGATCACCGGAGCAGTAGTTGAAGTGGCATTTTACCTGTCGATCCAGGCAACGTACGAGGGAGCATTCCTCTATTCGATTTTCGACAAGGCTATAGCGATTGCCATGGGACTGATCCTCTTCAATTTTGCAAGCGACGAGAAACGTCATCCGGAGTCGTACTTCTGAGAACACGTTGACTCCGGTGAGCCGATGTTGTAAGTGAAACTGAAAGTATGAAGATAAACCTCACGACCGCCAATGTGATCGTCAGTATTGCGCTTGCTTTGATCGTTGTTACGCTCTACCTCGCACGCGTTATCTCAGGACCGCTTGCCGGCGTCATGGTTATCCTTGCGCTGATGGTACTGGCGGCAATGCTTGGTAAGATTTTGTTCCAGATGTTTTTCAGGGATTAACGTGATGCCTGCTCCGCCTACAGTTCGAGTATGGCCGTGAGATTTTCGGAGGAGACCGGCGCGGAAATATGCTGATGTACAACCTTCCATCCGGCGCCCTTTCTTATGAATCCCAGCGTTATTCTGTTTTTCATCGCTCTCAGTATTTGCCCTTCCGGGGAATGCGCTTCAAATTGTATGAGCGCGCTGCCGAACGCAACGTTTTCGTTCCTGTGCATTTCGACCATTTCAAACTGAATCTTTACGCGTTCTTCCCCCAATGAACCCAGCCAGTCTTCTATTCCCTTCTTCCATTCCGCCGAGCCTTTGAAGAAGCCGGTATCCCACATGTCGAAATGAACCGCTGCCGGATCATAAAGGTCGATCAGGGCCGCAGCGTCTTTTCGCCAGACGGCCTCCTGGTATTGCGTGAAGAAGTCATCAATCTCCATATTACATCGGTTCGCTCTCCGCTATTTATTTTCTTCAAACCATTTTACGATCGCGGGCATATTTCGCTCAAACCCTCCGGGGATAAAGAAATTGAGTAAGCCCGTCTTCTTGTCTGTGTGGTTCCTGAAGTCGTGCATTGTCTTCGCCGGGATTCTGAGAAATGTTCCCTTCTCCGCGTCGATCCACTTATCGCCGGCAAGAATAGACGCCGTACCTTCCAGTACGTAGAACACTTCATCATTGTCCTCGTGCTGATGTGCCCCCGGTCCTTCCGAGTTCGGCTCCAGCCACCATTCGGATACACTGTACTTTTCCCGCGTTTCGTTTTCGT
>CBKWFZ010000839.1:0-2233 GCA_966673785.1 uncultured bacterium | reverse complement strand
ATGAATTTCAATACGGTGATCCGGCCACGGCATTACGCGATCCTTATTCGGTCGTGTTAACGCGGAAAGCGGCAGACAAATTGTTCAGTGAGGAGAATCCGTTGGGTCAGGGTTTCAAAGTGGGTTCAGGCTGGTATACGGTGACCGGAGTTTTAAAAGAAACTGATAAAAAATCGCACATCGTTTTCGAAGGCCTCGCCAGTATGGCCACGTTGAAGTCGATGGGCCGGGAGCAGGAGTTGGAGAATTGGTTCGACTACTGGAATGGATGGACTTACGTAGTGCTTGAACCAGGGACGACCACCGGCGAGATGCAAGCTATCCTTGACCAGGTCTACACCGAGAATATTGCAACGGCGCAGCCCCGCGTTCCCAAGGCTACGTTTTCCTTGCAATCAATTCTCGCGATCACTCCGGGTCAGTTAATGAGCAATGCGATAGGACCGGAGTTACCATGGGTGTTCGTGTATTTTCTGGGTGGCTTGTCGCTTGTGATCTTATTGACCTCTTGTTTCAACTTCACAAATTTGTCGATTGCCCGTTCTCTTACACGCGCCCGCGAGATCGGCGTCCGCAAAGTGACGGGAGCTGCGCGATGGCAGATCTTTATTCAGTTCCTCACGGAGTCTGTGACCGCAGCGTTGGCGGCGCTGGTGGCTGCGGGAATTCTCACCGTGTTCCTCAAACCCGCGATACTCCAACTCAAATATGCAGCCCTTTTCCGGTGGGATCTTCAGGCGAACTATACCGTATACGTCGTATTCATCGCTCTGGCCGTGATCACAGGCATCGTGGCGGGCTTGTTCCCGGCGCTGGTGCTGTCGGGACTTAAGCCTGTGGCCGTGTTAAAGAATCTTACGAATGTTAAACTGATCTCGCGCATGCGTCTTCGCAAGATCCTGCTGGTGTCGCAACTTACGCTATCGTTATTCTTCATTCTGACGGTGATCATCATGTACAATCAGCTCAACCTGTTTGTAAGCAAGGATCACGGATTCAACATGGCGGAAAATATCCGAATCAACCTTAACGGAACGTCGGCAGCCCGGCTCAAGGGTGAACTGCTCAAGTACAGTAACGTTGTCGCTGTATCCGCCGTATCCCATGTTCCGGCTGCAGGAATGTCGAACAGTTTGCTGCTCAAACGTTCGCCTGACGAAAAAGACGCCGTGAGTTTTGGCCATTTCGTGGTGGACGAGGACTACCTCAATAACATGGAACTTGGTCTTATTGCAGGAAAGTTTTTTGTACCGGGCCAGAACAATGTGAACAAAGACTATGTCGTCATAAACCAGAGCGGTGTGGAGAAGTTGCACTACGATACACCGATCGATGCCATAGGACAGGAGGTAATCGTTGATTACGATTCGAGCCGTCGCACCATCATTGGCGTCGTGGCTGATTATAATCACCGCGACCTGACGCGTGGTATCGGTCCCGTTGCGCTGATGTTCGATTCGGCGCAGGTAAATGTATTGCAGGTGCGCTTTTCGGGAAACTATGACATGGCGGCAAGTACCGTCGAAAAGGCATGGGGTGCCGCGAATCCTGGATTGAAAATCGATTTCAAATCGGTCGAAAGCGAAATCAATCAGTTTTACGAGATCGTGTTTGGCGATCTTGTAAAGATACTTGGCGTCATCTCTTTCCTCGCGATTTTGATCTCGTGTCTCGGCTTGCTGGGCATGGCGACGTACATGACGGAGACCCGAAAGAAGGAAATCTCGATCCGCAAAGTGCTCGGCTCGGGGAATATCGAATTGGTGCTTCTTCTTTCACGTGGCTTCCTGATATTGCTGGCGTTAGCGATATGCGTCGGTGTGCCTTTGACGTATCTGGTCAACAATCTCTGGTTGCAGGAGATCGCCTATCATACGACCATGAGCCTTTCAGTCGTGATGTTAGGAATTTTATTGTTGATCGTATTTGGAATAATTACAATTGGTTCGCAGACGATTCGGGCGCTGTTTGTTAATCCTGTGGAGAATCTGAAGGGAGATTAGCAAACAAAGGGACGGCGCGAGAACCGATGATGGACAGAGGAGGGACGCGAAGGAGGCCGAGGCGCAGTTTTCACCGCGGAGAGTCGCGAAGACGCGGAGGAGCGCCGAGAAGCCAGGCTATTCAGGTCATCCCGGCAACCGCATCAGATCCCGGGTCGTGTTCATTCAGATTTGTCTTTGCTCCATCGTTTCGTTCCTGGGAACAGTAATGCCATACCGGAATTGTGCCG
>CBKWFZ010000838.1:0-2238 GCA_966673785.1 uncultured bacterium | reverse complement strand
CTGTACTGATAAAGGCAAGTGCCGGCGGTGGAGGAAAAGGAATGCGGCTCGTGCACCGTGCCGAAGACTTTGAAGAGCAGATGGAGCGCGCCGTATCTGAAGCAACGTCCGCTTTCGGCGATGGGTCTGTCTTTGTTGAAAAGTATATCACGCAGCCAAGGCATATCGAATTTCAGATATTCGGCGACCAATACGGGAACGTGGTCCACCTCTTCGAGCGAGAGTGTTCCATCCAACGGAGACATCAGAAGGTGGTGGAGGAAGCGCCGTCATCAGTGCTTACACCAGAGCTCAGGGAACGGATGGGCGCGGCGGCGGTGAACGTCGCGCGGGCAGCCTCTTACTGTGGGGCGGGAACCGTGGAGTTTATTCTGGACGAACGCCACGATTTCTACTTCCTTGAAATGAACACCAGACTTCAGGTGGAGCACCCGGTAACAGAGCAGATTACAGGCATCGATCTGGTACGACTGCAGATTCTCATTGCTTCAGGAGAGCCTTTGCCCTTTTTGCAGAATGAATTGTCGTTCCATGGCCATGCCGTAGAAGTACGGGTTTATGCAGAAGATCCGGCAAACAATTTCCTTCCGGATATCGGGAAGCTCCAGACCTACACGCGGCCACAGGGCAATGGTATCCGGGTTGACGATGGCTTTGAACAGGGAATGGAAGTGCCCTTCTATTATGATCCCATGATCGCCAAGCTGATCACCACGGCCGACACAAGGCAGGCGGCCATCGACAAGATGGTGCGCGCGATTGATGAGTATGAAATCACCGGAATTGCGACCACCCTTGGCTTCTGCCGGTATGTGATGAATCATCCGGCTTTCCGGAATGGCAAATTTGACACGCGTTTTGTCGAGGAGCATTTCACTCCGGAGAACCTCATTCAAGGTAAAGCAGAGGATGAGGTGATGCTATCAGCTTTGCTGTCTATCAGTATCTTAGAGAGCAAGAGGTCAACTGAAACTGAAGTTGGCTCGATACCACTCCGGGGAAACTCCTGGAAGAAGAATAGACTGGGATAGATCCGCCAGTTGCTACAATGCGAGATGCTTTACAAACATCCGCTTGGCGACAGGCATAAGTGTTTCGGTCAGTGGAAACTTCATCCGCGACAGGATCAGGAACGTTGCCGGATTCGGCATATCGTGAAATTTCCGGATAAGGTCGAGCTTAAGCCCCTCATACGTTCTGGCAAAACTCTTTTCTACCCGTTCGATAAATTCTGTATTAAGGCTCCGGAGCTGCTCCTGGCTGCCTTCGAAAATGCTCACCTGGTAGCGGTAAACACATGTCTCTTTTTCCGGCGGCTGAGTTACAAAAAGGTAACCTTCATTCGCATAAAGCGGTGTCACCCCGATCGGTGAGATCTCGCAATTCGATTCGACATATTCATAAATGACCGACCCTTCCTTCAACGACTCGTTGACCTGGGGGATGGCAAACTCGATAATAGATTCCAGCTCAGCCATTACCGCGTCGTCTTCGATCAGTTTCCGGTAGCCGAGCTCGAGTTTCTGGATGTCTTCAACGGAAATCTCTTTCGGAAAAGAGTCGCGAAGCAAGGCCTGGTTTTCTCGGACGGCGATCAGATTTCGATAATGAAGCACCAAATCACCCAAATATGGATATAATTGAACCTGATTAAAGGAATTTTTGACCGTTTTCAGATACGCCAGCAGAACGTATTTCTTGTATTCGAAATCAATCAGACCTTGAGTAAGCCAGTCATTAGGTAATCTTTCCATGCGACACAGTTTTTGACCTAAAAATTTACGAAATCCTGTTCTTATAGTCAACCGGTAGAAATTCGACGCCAGTGACAGGGAATGTAAAGCCAGGGCTGACAACCCCATCGCCGGTGGCCGGACAACCTGTCAGAACGAGGTTGTTGGTTGTATGTCAGTGTCAGGTTAAAAACAGCCGTTTCTTGGAATAGACAGAAAAATTGTCCGTTATTCGCGTCTCTTTTCGCGATGGCATAAAAGCTGTTAGGCGGAGGATGTCAAAATTGTTTAACCTTAATTTACACAATCCAATATGGCAAACATCAACTTCAAACCAAATGAGGACAGGGTATTAGTTGAACCCGCTGAAGCTGAAACAAAAACAGCGTCTGGAATCATTATCCCGGATACGGCAAAAGAAAAACCGCAAAAGGGAAAAGTAATCGCCGTAGGCGAAGGCTTAAAAGACAAGCCAGTGACTGTGAAAGTAGGCGACAACGTACTC
>CBKWFZ010000837.1:0-2244 GCA_966673785.1 uncultured bacterium | reverse complement strand
CATAGGATGAAAATCCAAATGGACTGATCTTTCGTATCTCAATACGAATGAAAGCGTGGCCGTTCCATATCGTGCTCTGCGTGATGTGTATCGTCTTCGGTTCCGAGCGGACTCCTGTGCAAGATAGCATGGTTGACACAAGCAGGGACTCGCTGATACGAATTGATTCCGGATGGCTGAGTCGACAAAACTTTTTCGCGTACCGGAGTGTCAATGCGATGTATCGGAAGACATCTTACGCGCTTGCCTGGCATGACGGACAGAAACTCCTCCCGCGGGCATTGATACTTCTGGAAATGCTGCGACAAGCGGACAATTACGGTCTGATTAAGACCGAATATCCAATACGTGCCATGGATAGTCTCGTTGTTGCATCGCACGCATCGGCGGCAGCGATCGCAAGAAGCGACGTCATCCTGACGGATAGCTACTTCAAGTTCGCGTCACATCTTCGTCATGGCAGGCTAAGGCGGGGCGATGGATCTATCCGCCCGTCCGAGGACGAAATTGACACAATCGTCCTGAGACTCGCTCTCGATTCCGCGACTTCGACGGATTTTCGCCAGGCGCTTGAAAATATTCAGCCGCTCGATGTGCACTTCAGAGCCCTTAGCAAAACCTTCAGGGCGAGCCTCGTTCAGTACAAACATAATTTGATCCATGAGGATGGGAATCCCACTATCAAGTCGGAGTTATTAAAGCGGGCTATCAACCTTGAGCGGCTCCGTTGGGATAACGGCAGATTCCCATCGCAATACGTTCTCGTCAACATTCCCGCCTTTGAACTTAATGTTTACGAATTTGATTCGGTCGTCCTTTCATCCAAAGTCATCGTGGGTTCGATAGAAACACCAACACCTGAACTCAGCAGCAGGATTTTCTGTTTCCGGGTTTATCCTTACTGGCATGTTCCGCGAAATATCGCAACCAGGGAAATTCTTCCGATACTGAAACGCGATCCGGGTTACCTCGAACGAATGCGATTTGAGGTGCTGGACCCCCACGGTCAGTCTATTGATGCGACAGATATCGATTGGACTAAATACTCAACCTCAGACTTTCCCCTCATATTTCGTCAACGTGAAGGCACGGACAACTCGCTGGGTATTGTCAAGTTCGAATTCGAAAACCGCTATGGCGTTTATCTGCATGATACGAATGCTAAGAGCCCATTTAACAGACAAGTCCGTGCTTTAAGTCATGGATGCGTACGAATGGAAAAGGCGACCGACCTTGCTCATTATCTCAACACCACAAATGGTGGTGGCATCACCGAAGGTGTACTCACCGGATACTTTCATGCAAAGAAAAGGAGAGATGTAAACTTGACGCGTGGAGTGGAAATCCTGATCCGTTACTGGACTGCCAACGCCGAGTTTTTCTATCCGGACATCTACCAATATGACCAAACACTGCTTGATTCGTCCAGTGATTTTTTTAATGAATATCAGCCTTACGAGGACGACAGTCGATTTATTCTGGGTGGGTCAAACAAAAAGCAAAAAAAGCACTTAACATCTCATTAAGTACTTGATTCTCAAGTGGGCCCAGCAGGGCACGATCTGCTACCCTCTGATTATGAGTCAGATCTTTTGATCCTGCCAGACCAATGATACACCCGTTTAGGAATTCGCGCACATTTTTTATTACCCGGGTCCTTCTTAGATTTTCAATTTATTACGGTTTAACAGATCATGCTCGTTCGGGTCCTTCGCTTCTCTATCGCGCATGCCGTGCTCAAGGAACCGGGTGTGGGAACTATCCGCTGCCTGAGCGAATTCGAGGGTAGCTGCCGAAGGTTTTTTTGATCAGCACGGCGTCCGCGCTCAGGGTTGCGGAGACGGGGCAACGTTGTGTAGCCAACTTAACTCCATATCAATTCAGTAATGTGAAGACGTTGCCGAAGTAATCATATCCCATTCCTACCCCCATCTTGCGCCGGATTTTAACCGGAGATATCCCGGTATATATATACCGGAATTTCTTTGGCTGAAGATCGGGTGGGATTCGGGACATGTCCGGGCCAAATATACTTTTACATAGCAAAAAGAATATTGTTTAAAGGGGTAGGTAACGGCCTGCTCAAGTGTTTATAGGGAGTACACATAAACTTCTAAACACTATGGCAACTTTCAAATTTCCGTTTCCCATTGCGGGCGCCCTGGGGGACTACACCTTCTACTCCATGAAGGGATCCGACAAGATTATAATAAGGCGCAAAGGCGGACCTTCGAGGAATGAATT
>CBKWFZ010000836.1:0-2245 GCA_966673785.1 uncultured bacterium | reverse complement strand
ATCGCCCGGCTGCCGCACCCCGGCACAAACTATGGAACACACTTGCCGCGACATCCTCTTCATCCGCAACGCGCTTGGGAGAATCCTTCAATCGTCGCCGGGCCAGGCGCACCAAACGCATGACGTACCGCTCCCACAGCCTCTGTGCGGCGTCTGCATCACCTTGCTTCAGTTGCAGGAATTATATGAGGCGATCCTGGAGCAAAAACTCGACAAGCCAAATTTCAGAAGGAAACTGATGAACATGAACCTGCTGGAGGTGTGCAAGGAAAAGCAAACCGATGTCTCCCATCGGGCCGCGAGCCTGTACCGGTTTGACAAGCGGACTTACGATAAGCTGAGAGAGAAAGGTTTCACTTTTGAGTTATAAGCGAGCGATTTGCCTTAACGAATCCGGTCAGCGAAGATCGTCCCGATATTCCGTATTAATAGTTCACCCGTCTTCCCGGCGTGTATTCAATCGATAGAAATGTAAATTTTACACGCTTTAACAATTGCAGATAATAAATTTTCGGGTCATCTTCATGGCTGCTAAAACTTAAACCTACAATGGAAAAGACATTTAACGCGTCTCGTCTCTTTCTGGCAAGCTGTCTCGCACTGCTTGTTACGTCACTCACCTTTGCGATACGTGCAAAGATTGAACAGGTGTTTCAAAGCGACTACGGACTATCAGGTCAGGAAATCGGATGGGCATTCGGGCCCGCCTTCTGGGGTTTCACCGTCGCGATGTATATCGGCGGTCTTGTCATTGATATTGTGAAGACAAAATCAATCATCTGGCTCGCGTTCATCACCCACCTCATAGTGATTATTCTGCTGCGCACGGCCCAGGACAAGACAATGCTTTTCGTCTCCAACGTATTTATAGGACTTGGAAATGGTAGCGTTGAAGCGGCGTGTAATCCACTCGTGGCAACCATTTATTCGGAGAACAAGACAAAGATGCTGAACCGGTTCCACGTCTGGTTCCCGGGAGGGATCGTTATCGGCGGAATTCTCGCATGGCTTTTAATGGATACGCTCAACCTTCCCTGGCAACTGCTTGCGGGCCTTCTCTTCATTCCGCTCGCGATATATGGCTTCCTCTTCTTTGGTCAGGTTATCCCTGAAACCGAACGCGTCAGTACCGGGGTATCGTACAAAGACATGTTACGCAACGTGGGGGCGCCGATCACCATTATCCTGGTGGTGAGCTTCATGATCCTCGCAGCCTCGCTTCCGATCGCCATCGACTTCACATCGTCCACAACCTATATCATACTGGCCGCAATTGTAGTGGCGGTTATCGTTGAGGGACTGGTCATCAACAAAATCAATCTGCTGTTTCCTTTCATACTGTTCTGTATGTTCCTTACCGCCTCGACGGAACTTGGGACGAACCAATGGATCAACGCCCTGCTTGAAGGAAACGGTATCAATCCGATGATCATTCTGGTTGTCGTCACCGGTATCATGGCCGTTGGCAGATACTTCGCAGGTCCGCTTATCCACAGGCTTAATCCGTCCGGCGTGTTGCTTGGATCAGCTATCCTTTCGTTTGCCGGACTGTACCTGCTCAGCATCGCGAGTGGTGCAGGGTTTACGCTATTTGCAGCGGTAGTATTCGCATTCGGCGTATGCTACTTCTGGCCGACCATGCTCGGCTTCGTTGCAGAATACATTCCAAAGAGCGGAGCGCTTGGTCTTTCCATCATGGGCGGTGCAGGGATGGTTGCCACGTCGATGGTGCTTCCTATCATGGGTGAGTCAATCGACACGGCAGGTCCCCAGATGACGCTCCGGTATGTCGCTATCCTTCCCGCAATTCTGATCGTACTGTTTATTGCGTTGAATGTGTACATGCGTGGCAAGAAGAAAGCGCACTGATCTTTCAATGAAACATAAAAAAACCCGGGTTACCGGGTTTTTTTATGCCTTATCGGCAAAGTTGGCTGTGACATTTCTCCCGCTGGCATTTAATTCTAACTTGCAGCCTCTAAAATCAACGCCTAATTGAGTTTGAAGAAATTTCTTGCGCTGGGTGATTCTTACACGATCGGGGAAGGCGTTCAACCGGATCAATCCTGGCCTTTCCTGCTTTCGCGGGAATTACGGAACGCCGGCGTACACATCGCTGATCCGGAAATCATCGCCACGACAGGATGGCGGCCCGACGAACTCAAAGACGCCCTCAGGGCGCGGAGACTTACATCCGACTACGAACTTGTGTCGCTGCTTATCGGTGTGAACAATCAGTACCAGG
>CBKWFZ010000835.1:0-2255 GCA_966673785.1 uncultured bacterium | reverse complement strand
GTTACAGGATCGGTCACGGAACGTGTTTCGACTGCGTATTCTACCGGCGAAATGCCTGTCACCTCCTTGAACGCTTTGGTAAATCCGGACAGGTTGGAAAAGCCGGATCGGCTCGCAACCTCGCTGACCTGGCTGTTCTCAGCCTTGAGCAACCGTTTTGCTTCGTTAACCCGGAAGTTGCGAATGTATTCTCCCGGAGTCCGGTTTACCAGCACTTTGAGTTTCCGGAACAATTGAAGTTTGCTAAGCGACAAACCATCGGCCAGGTCATCGACGCCGAAAGACGGTTCATGGTAGTTACTCTTCAACAGGCCATTCACTTTTTGGATAAAGGCCGCTTCTTCCGCAAAATATTCCTCAACCGGCCCGGCACTGGCGATCTGTTTCCGGAAGGCACTGTAAAGGTGTTTGCGCTGATCGAGAAAATTACGGATCTCAATAAGCAGCGATCGCGCGTCAAAATTTGCGCGAATGCATCCGTCGGCAGGAACGGGCGGTGCGGAACCGTATTCACGGTCCGAATTCAAAATGATCACGGGAATATGACTCGTCGCCGTTGTTGCTTTCAAAAGATGACAAAGTGAACTTCCATCCATACCGGGCATGAGCGCGTTTGTTATCACGAGATCGGGAACGACCTCGAACGCCTTGCGGAATGCTTTCAGCCCGTCCTTAGCAATAATTACCCGGTAATTGAGTCGCAGCGTGTTGGTAATAAATGTGCGCATCTCCTCATCTTCTTCAGCGACGAGTATTGCCGGCGCCGAGTCGGTTGAAATATAGGTGGGGCTGAAACTTGCTGCTTCAGGCTCGCCGGTCGCGTGACCGGCGCCAGCCGCATTTGCGCTATCGTCATCGGCATCCTCGGCGAAACGCGTAAACTGCCGGAATCGCCGGTACTTTCTATAACGGTTAAAGATGTAAATAGCCAATACAAAAAACAGCGCGATGGCTGCCAGAAAAAGAATAGAAATAAACCGCTCGTCATTGTAAATGGCTGAAGTCAGGTCCGTGAAAGCGTCGGACGAAGGCTCAGGTTTCGACTGGCCGTGCTGCGGTGTCGTTACGCGGCTTACGGATAGATAATAGGACAACTTGCAGCCGGTTAACTGCTGTAAAAAGTGTGAAATTCCACCTTTGAAGGAGGAATCGGGAAGCATCATGATAAGGATATAGATCAACCGCATAATCCTATTCTTAAGAATGCATCCAGAAATATATAAAAAAAGGAGAAATAACCCATGACTACCGCCCTGAAATTGAAGCGGTTAACCGTATAATTCCGGTATCTCAGTCGAATTGTCGGACGACATTTCTGTTTACTGATCGCCGCACACAGACCGATGACTGGTGTGAAATTCCGGAATCGTTTATATGTTCGCCTCAAATAATCCGTAGCTATGTTTTTTTACCAGCGTGAAATCACCGTCCCACCGCGTCGGCGTGGGTTTCATCTCATTACCCACCTCGTAACTGATGCGCTGCCGGAACTCGCCGGCGTTGAAACAGGTCTGCTCCAGGTTTTTATCAAACATACTTCCGCGGCACTGACGATCAATGAAAATGCAGATCCAACGGTAAGGCTGGACTTTGAGAGCCACTTCAACCACATGGTGCCGGAAGACGCTCCTTACTATGAACACGACAGTGAAGGTTCCGACGATATGCCGGCTCACCTTAAAGCATCGCTCCTGGGATCATCTGTTTTGATTCCGGTGACCCGCGGCCGGCTTAACCTTGGAATCTGGCAGGGCATCTACCTTTGTGAACACCGTAACGCCGGCGGAAGTCGTGACCTCGTGCTTACGTTATGGGGAAACGGAAAACCTTCCTGAATCAAGGTGCTTGATCTTCCGATGGATAATCCACAGCAGAATTCCGCCGAACAGTCCAAATGAACAATCAATGCATTGCCAGAAGAACGGGATGCCCCGCACTGCTCCGGCGATAAATGCCAGCGGAAAGATTGACGCACAGGCAATGAGTCCAAACTCGATAACCCACAGGTTTCTCACCGGATCGCGCAGCGGTCCGACGAATGCGACGGCAATCATGATGTGAGCAAAGGCCAGCCAGTCGGTACCATACGCGATAAACGGATAATGCGCATTGGTTGCGCTGACGCCTTCGTAAACTTTCTCAAGCCAAATCTTCAGCTGGTTTTCGTCAGAAAGCCAATGCGACGTCTCAACACCAAATTCCAGCAAGGTTTCGATAGGAAATGCCGTGATTCCGCTAACGAGCAGACCGACAAT
>CBKWFZ010000834.1:0-2260 GCA_966673785.1 uncultured bacterium | reverse complement strand
CCAATTCCCCTACGACGTTTATCTACGATAACATGCGCGAGCCATGCCGTGCGGCCGAATGAAATCGATGCACCGATACCAATGATGTCGCCTTTATCTTCAACCTTTATCGGATTACAATAGGGGCTTCTGATATAGAATTGGTAATCCGGAACTATATCCGACCAACCTTCCGGCTGAAGCGCGCCGAGCCGGTGCAGATCATCCCACATCAGTGGACCGGTGTTCATATGGTAAACAGTTTATCAATCAATTTTACCACCCTGCCGGGACTTGTCAACTCGCGGATTTTCCATGACCTGGTCAACAAAACGGTCGTATCGATCATACATCCAGGTAAACCATTTCCTGATGTGGTACAACAATGCACCAAAAGTAACTCCGAACATCGCGATGTAATCACCTTTAATGTAAAAGTGCAGCAGGAGTAATAAAGGAAGGCTCCACGACAAAAGTTGCAATACGACCATCAGCGTATGCCGCATCACGTGTGGTAAATTAGATCGTTTGCTGTGCGCAAGCCAGTCGAGAAGGGCGATGCACACAATGGCGACAGCCAGAACAATCCACACGCTGACACCGGAAATCATCGTGCTCAGATCAAATTCGCGATCCTGACCGGACATTCCTTCGTCGCGTTTTGGTTACTTCAGGAAGAGGTATAAGTCCAGCGCAAAAAGCGGAACAGCACGAAATAATACGCCTGACACCAGTCTGACATGTCTGACACCCGTTGCCATAAAGAACACAAGCAAAATCGTGCCCGAAGCAATCGTGGTTCCCCCGATCATGACCATACGCCGATAGCGGTCATCCGGCATTTCCATAAGATAAAACGCGACACCCATCGCCGAGATTGCCGACGCGATCCAGAGTACTTTTGGAATAACAGAAAGCGCAAGCAGCTCACGAAAGCCTTGAGCAAAATCCTTTTCTACAGGAATATCCTGCGGCAGATATCCCATCAGAAAAAAAGAAACTGCGAGTCCCACAAGACTCCATGCGGCAATCCGGTGATCGATTCCCGCGGCAAGCAGTATAACTCCTGCCAGGAAAACCCCTAGTAACAACTTCTCAGCCAGTGGCGTGTACGTTGCCAGCCTGGTTACAACAAATGACGGGCTATTATTGGATTGATTCATACTTTATATTGGATAACGTAGTTGATATAAAAAAGAGGTCTTCATCCTGGAGAGAATCAGTTACCGGGAACTCCCGCGCCGGACACTTTTTTTCTTCACCGTCTTTTTGCTTCCGGATTTCCGCGCCACGGGATTAAACTCCAGCGCAAGATTCAGCCAGAAAGCGAGTTTCTGATTTGAGCCAAGGTGGTCCTGACTAACATAACAATAGCCCTTATACTTCTTTCCTTTCATTATCATGGCACGAAATCCGGGTTTGGCTTCAATGAGGGATTGTTGCGCTGGGTCAAACCGGCACATCAATTCCATACCACTTACATTGACGCACATTTTGCCGTCAACCAGGAACGCGAGCCCGCTGAACATTTGTTTTTCTTCGACATCGGTCCGGTGAGCGAGTGCTTTCCGGACTCTTTCGGCAAGGTTTTCATCGTATGGCATAACCAGTTTGTTTCTTCTCTATCGGTTGCATCATTCTGACAAAGGTATTTTTCGGATTACATTCCAACTGTTTCGTAAACATAGAAAGTTTTTACTAGCGGATTAAAGAGGTAGCGGGATCGGTCACCTTTTTCATTCTTGCTATACATTACAAAACTTTTATCGGGCCGAAACCAATCGGGCAGCTCAGTCCACCGTTGCCAATCGTAATTCTGGTGATCCCGCTCAAGTCCATTTGTAGCAACAAACTCTGCCCACCAGTCTTCCGTGATCCTGAGTTCCAAAAAGAGCTCGTACTCAAGCGTGAAATGAGGGGACTGGTAATATTGGCCGTTGATCACCTGGATATTATCAGGAACATCAGTCCCGGACCAATATCGGAATGCCTCTTCAGGATCCGAGGTACTTGCCGAAAAACATCCGGTAATAAAGAGCGCTACACAAGGAAGAAACACCTTTCCCATGAGCCGTTCCTCCAACTATAGAAAGCATTCAAACTCATTCAGCAATAACTATTTGAGATAGTAAAGTACACCAACCTGAAGTACCCTGTTGTGGCCATCTTTCCATTCGCCCATTGGGTTATTGAATTGATCACGCATTTCCACCTCCACCAAAGCGGAGAAACCATGAGTATACTTCAGTTCAAGCAGGACCTTTTCATGGAGCGAATAGGT
>CBKWFZ010000833.1:0-2262 GCA_966673785.1 uncultured bacterium | reverse complement strand
GGCTTTGAGGCCTTCGCGGTGCCGTTACACACACAGGTGAAGTCCCGGCCCAAGAAGAAAACGTTGCCCGGAAATCCGAAGCACAAATCTCCCGAACAACTTGAGACGTATAAAAAGAAACGGGATTTTGAAAAGACACCTGAACCTGTCGGAGACATTCTGCCCGGGGGGGGCAACAATTTCGTCGTTCACAGACATCACGCATCAAGACTGCATTACGATCTCCGTCTCGAGCAGGACGGCGTACTAAGGTCCTGGGCTGTTCCTAAAGGTTTGCCGCCCCATCCGGGTGTAAAACGACTCGCCGTCCAGACCGAAGACCACCCGTTCGAATACCTGACGTTTGACGGAAAAATCCCCAAAGGTCAATATGGTGCGGGCGAGATGTGGGTCTACGCGCTTGGAAAGTACCAGGTAACAAAGGAGAAGAAAGATGGATTCTACTTCCGGCTGAGCAGCCGCGAAATAACAGGTGAGTATCGCATTCACAAGACCAAGGAAAAAGAGTGGTTGCTTGAGCGGGTTGATGAACCCCAGGTCAACTATCTGCATGACCTCGTTGAGCCAATGCTATCTGAGACGGCTGCAAGTCCACCGGCCGGAGATAACTATGTTCATGAACTCAAATGGGATGGCATCCGTGCATTGATCGCGGTTGAAGACGGTGCGGTTAGCATACGAACCAGAAATCAGAACGATGTGACCCGTCAGTTTCCGGAACTGCTCAAAGGGGAGGAGGTGTTCCGTGCCACCAATGGCCTCTTCGATGGAGAGATCGTTTGCCTTGACGCCGATGGAAAACCTGTTTTCAAAAATGTGATCAACCGCTTGATGAGCATCGGCGAGAAGAATATCGAGAATCTTTCGCGGAGGAATCCGGTTCACTGCTATCTGTTCGATTGTTTATATCTGGATGGCCGCGCATTGATCAATGAACCATTGCTCAAGCGCCGGGAGTGGCTGGCCGACGTGATTCGTCCTGACACGCCTTACCGGCTCAGCGAAGCGGTGGAGGATGGGCAGGCGCTTTTCGAGGCGGCACGGGTCCATTCACTTGAAGGGATAATTTCAAAACAAAAGGACGGTAAATACACCCCCGGAAAAAGAAGCAACTGCTGGGTGAAGGTGAAAGTCAGGCAAAGCGCCGAGGTGCTTGTTATCGGCATCACACGCGGAAAAGGCGACCGCGGCTCAACCTTTGGAGCGCTCCAGATTGCAGAACGCGTAGGACCACAGTTGCTATACCGCGGGAAGGTCGGCACGGGCTTCGATGATCGGAAAATGAAAGAGATAATGAAAGCACTGGAGGGCGCCGGACAAACCAAAGGCACGGATGCTGTCGGAAAACTTGTCGATCCGGCAATTACCACATGGTTCAATCCTGAGGTGGTTGCCGAGGTTAGTTATTCTCGTATTACGCCGGATGCGATGTATCGCGAACCCGTATTTTTGCGCCTCAGACCGGATTTAACAAAATAATAATCAATTATTTACATAATGCTGTCTGAAGTTTTTGATCAACTTCCTGTCCAAGCTGTTTTGCTTTCAGGAGGTCCTTGCAAGCCTCATCTTTCCGTTTGAGTTTTTCATAGGCGATAGCGCGATTGTAATAGGCCGGCGCATAGTCCGGGTCGTAGATCAGCGCATTCGTGTAGTCCTCGACAGCCTCTTCATACCTGCCCAGCTTTGACAACACGTTACCCCGGTTCAACCATGCTTTCCCGAAGTCTTCCTTCAGACGCAAAGCCTCCGTATAGTCCGCGTATGCGCCTTTTGAATCGTTAAGTCTTTCCTTGACAAACCCACGGTTGAGCCAGATCTCAGGGTCGGCTTTTTCAATATCGAGAGCGCTGTTGTAGTCCTCGAGGGCACCTTTGAAAAATCCGCTTCTCATCCTGTGATAGGCACGCTCCAGGTATGGCATGAGCATGCTTCCGTCGCTCTCGATCGCCTTGTCGAAGTAGTCGCCGCCTTCGCCGGAGCGCGCGCGAAGCACGCCAATGTTGTTAAGCGCGTGTGTATGCTCCGGGTTAAGTTTAAGGGCCTGTTCGTAATCGGTGATAGCCTTATCCGGGGCAGTCTTTTCGTAAACCATTCCGCGGTTCACGTAATAGTCGGCCTCCCGCGGCTGGAGCCGGATTGCAGAGTCAAGCCACAACAATGCCTGCCCATAGTCTTCCAGTTTGTAGGAGGTGAGTCCGATATAGTTGTAAATAGATGGTCGAAGGTCGCTTTGCGCGGTGGTAATCTGCCGTGTTCCCT
>CBKWFZ010000832.1:0-2263 GCA_966673785.1 uncultured bacterium | reverse complement strand
GCCCTATCCTGCTCGTGGCTTTTGAAAAAGTCCTGGAGGAAATTCCCGACGCAACGCTATCAATACTGGGGTGCTCACCCCAGGTCAACCTGCCGAATTGCCGTGTATTCGGAGAAGTGAGCCTTGAAGAAGTCGCAGCGCAATATCGTCATGCATCGGTATTCTGCTTCCCTACCCTGCGTGAACCTTTCGGCATCGTCTATATTGAAGCGATGTTCAACAGGTTACCAATTGTCACGAACAACATGGGAGCAGCCGCGTCATTGATCACTGAAAAGAACGGCATCCTCCTGGAACCTGACGCCGATGCCTATGCACGCGTGTTGGTCGATCTTCTGAATAAACCGGATGTTTGCCGCGCGATGGGTGAAGAGTCGTTTCGGATTGCCAGCAGCTACTATACCTGGCCGCACGTGGGTGAAGTGATGGCCGGAAAAATCAAGGAGAATATTCACCATACAAACGTCGTCAACACTGAAACCAGCATTGCCTGAAATGCAACCTTACTTTTCTTCGACAACATACTTCAATAGATTCTCCCTGCGTCAGGATGACAGGTTGCAGGAGGAGCCGGTAAAGGTTTCCGAGATCCTGCTGATGTTGTTCGTACTGATGTTAACAGGTAACCCGTTCTTTGTCACGCATTACGATGTATTGGTCGGGGTAAGTTTCCTGATCTCCCTGTACTACTTCTACCGGAACTCGTCACGCGTGATCAGTTATCAGACCGTCTTCATTTTCGTATTCCTTCTCGGCTACGAGTTGATGCACGCGTACGTCTACAGTCTCGACTATTCAAAAACCATATTTAAGCTTGCACTCGTATTACTGCTTGGATTTTCAGTCGTTCATTTGCTTCGCGACAAATTTATCCGGGTGCTTGTCGATACCATGATCGTCATTAGTATCGTCTCCATCATTTTTACGATCCTCTGTTACATTCCCGGAATCAACTGGTTCCTGTATGAACTGGCGATAAAAACGTTTCCAATGCCTCCCGACGCCGGGAAGGATTACATCCCCTGGACCTTACTGGTTTATACGTTCCACCCGCAATACTTCGCCGGCGAATTTTCTTACGTCAGAAACGCGGGCATTTTCTGGGAGAGCGGTGCGTTTGCGGTTTTTCTGAACATTACGTTATATCTCAGATACCTCACGAAACGGATCGTTCATGTCCGCGACCTCTTTGATCTCAAGTCAACGATCCTGATCATTACGACGATTACCACAACTTCCACGATGGGCTTCCTCACGTTGATGGTACTCCTCACATTCTTCACACTGAAGCTGCGCACGAAACTTAAGTTCATGTTTCTGCTGTTAATGGTGCTCACCGCCTACGTCACGTTTGTGAACGTCGACTACCTCGGTGACAAAATCGCTGTGCAACTTGCAGAAAGCCGTGAAACCAACAATCGTTTCGGCGCGGCGCTCATGGACTGGGAGGATTTTAAAAAACGGCCGCTTATCGGATCGAGTCGCCGGATCGAAGTTATCTTCAACACTCAGGAAAGGAGCCAAAAGACGCGACGGCCAAACGGACTTACGAACTTTCTTCGCGAATACGGATTGATCTATTTCACCGTCTATTTCATTTTTGTTTACCGGTCATTCCGGCAGATCTTCTATGCGTATCACGGTTACCGAAATGCGGGGATAGCCGTCTTTGGCGTCTTCCTTTTATTGCTTGTCAGCTTCTCGGAGCTGCTTTTCGACCTGCCCTTCTTTAAGGCGCTGATATTTTTGTCAATGGTGTACTTTCCAATAACGGAGCAAGCGTTTCGAAATGAACCTATCCAGCAAACTGACCTCCAATCCGTCTGACGTCGTGGCAACGAACAGTGTTAACGCGGCAACGGCGTCGAAGAAGATCCGCGCCGTACACGTCGGTATCTCCGGATTTCCGTTTGGATCCGCCGCCGTGAACAAGTGTCTGGCCGTCTACAGCAGCTTACGCAAAATGAACACCGACGTGCTGATCCTCAACAACCGCGCCGTGCACCCGAAGAATCCAACGATACCGATCGAAAAGAAGGGCAGCATTCACGGATTAAGATATACGTATACGTCTCCGACACCCTACCGATCACAATCATTTCTCAAAAGAAATCTGAATTCCCTTGCCGGCCGAATCGGTGAAATTCTGCTTCTGATCCAGCTTGGTCTTACAGGAAAGATCGACGTGCTCTTCTATTACCCAACTAATGGTTCGTTCTTCGAACTTATCATGTATCGTACACTTTCGCGTCTGTTCGGATTC
>CBKWFZ010000831.1:0-2269 GCA_966673785.1 uncultured bacterium | reverse complement strand
GCGCTTGGCGATCGCAGGAAAGACGCCGCCGTACTCCTTGTGAATGTCGATCTGGGAGAAGAGCTCGTTGTGTATCTCCGTCGCGCTGATCGAGGAATCAGAAAGCTTCACCTCAACGAGGGCGAGGGCGGTCTCGTCGCAGGACGTTTCGATGGCCAGAATTTTGAGCGCGGATTTCATAGCGTGATACTAGCACATTTTGGCCGTATTCCTATGCGGTTCTGATTGCGATACCGGTGCGTCAGCGGACTTTACAAATGGTTCGTTAGGAGTATTCTGGGGGAAGAAACATTGCGCGTATGGAATTAAACAACGACAACAACTTTGGAAAGGGAGATGTGTTTCTGGCGACGCTGGTCCTGTTCGTTCAGGGTCGCAATGTCGGCCTTTCACTCAAGAAGCTGAAGATTGGTGCCGGCTTTTACAACGGCCACGGCGGCGGCGTGGATCTCAAGAGGGAAACGATTGCAGAGGCGGCTATCCGTGAGGCGCGGGAAGAGACTGGCGGTAACAACGATCCAAAGGACCCGCTGCGTGGCGTTCGCGTGCGCGAGGAAGACCTCCGCAAGGTAGGGGTCAATACGTTCGTAACCAACAAGAATGACGGGTCGAAGTTCACCTGCATCATGCACACGTTCGTCGTGGATCGATGGGAGGGGGAGTTCGAGGAGACCGACGAGATGGGCATGATCGAATGGTTTCCGTTTGACGCCCTGCCGTTGGACCTGCTGATGCCGGCTGACCGCGACTTTATGCCTCGTCTTTTGGCAGGTGAGAAATTCTATGCCAAGTTCCCGTACAATCACGACCGAACTGCCCTGATCGGGGAGCCTGAATACAGGTTCGTTGATTCGTTCGACGAGTAGTTCTCGTTTCTGTGTCAGGGACGGCGCGCACGCGCCGTCCCTTTTGCATACCACATCGCATTGCAAACCTGTCTTTTTGAGGTAGTATCAGATATGAAAGACCCTTGAACACCATGACGTTATTGACTGCATTGGAAATCTTCAGCAATCCGGACGACCTAGTGATCTCGGTCAAGAAACCGTCCGAAACAGGATCGTACCGCGTCGCGATTCTCCGGGGCGAGCGGCACCACTATAAGCCGCTTTTGACGGGCGACTCCGGGTCGAAGGACTTCGAACGGGTGCTTTCGCACGTCGAACTCACGCTTACCACCGCGGCCGAGGCGTCTCGCAAGCACCTGGAAAATGGAGGTCCGACAGCGGAAATCATCAATCCTGAAGCGGACCCCATTGACGATGCTTGCGTGCTGACCGGCGAGCGCATCGCCTGGATTATGACCGAACTTCGCGAGAAGGGCGAATGCAGCACGGCCACCTTCTGTGCCGCTGCCTGATTGAGGTTCTGTGCATTTCAAAGGCCCGGAGGACATATGTCCTCCGGGCCTTTTTGGTGCGTGCGGGCCATGTGGGTTCAGTACCAGAGTGGTGAGGCACCGTAAGAGTATCTTAGCATCATTTCGGGAGTTCAAATGAGGTATGTGGGTCAGGGTCGGTTATTTGAAAGTTACAGTGTTTTTGAAATGATCCAGATAATATACAGGCAGTCCCGTTGTGGCGAGCTTTTCTGCTGAATATCTGTTTATTTCATCGATTGCAATCTGAGAGTTATCAAAATTGCGCATTTCGGTACGGCCAAGAACGAAACCTTTAGGCGAATTGTCTTTTAAGACGTATAGCAATTGGTCAAGGTAATATCCGAGATCGTCCAAATCTTCACCAATTGCTCCTGTGTGATATTCGATAAATACAAAACGATCTTTCAAATCAACTTTTAATTGGCTTTGCATTAAGGTAAAAATCAATAAATGTCCACCAATAACTTTTTCATCTAAGATATTCAAATCTGATTTACTATTTACAAGCGTTGTAGCATTTTCTGAAACAGGTGTACCGCTTGCAAGAAAGTTTGCAATAAACTGCCTTTCAGAAGGATTTGGGAAGTAAGATTTGATGTTTGTAAGGCCTTGACCGTAATAACAAGTAACGCCTTTAGACACTGCCATTGTGGAGAAGTGTGTGAAGTCGCTCAGGCCATAGAATACCTTTTTCGAATCAACAACTTTATTCCAATCAATTTTATTGAGAGTTTGTATGCACTTATTTCCTCCGCGAATAACCCAGATTAAATCTGCATCAGAATTGAGTGCTTTATGGAAGGATTCTACCATTTCATCAATCGTCTCAAGTCCTGAAGCAAAATCCAGAAACTCAATATTGTTTTCATTCAAAAATGAAATCGAATC
>CBKWFZ010000830.1:0-2285 GCA_966673785.1 uncultured bacterium | reverse complement strand
TTAGGGTCGCGCAGAAAAATCTTCTGCAAAATTCATCTCAGGCAAATTTTCTACAGCGCTCCGGCCTTCTTCCAAAATTCTATTTTCCCTGATCCCCAATTTTAAAATATTGCTCTGCAATCGTTTGAAACGATCAAAAAACGGGTATATTTGCCCAACTCATTAACCCAAACTGTATGCTAGAAATTGGAAAGAAGCCGTCCAACGGGACGGTTACGGATATTGGTATTACTGAAGGTAAGGCGCATTGGAATCTCGACCCCGAAGAACTGATCGCAATCGCCACGAAGCAAGGTCAGGCAAAAGAAACCTCGTTAGGTGCAATAGCGATCGACACCGGTGAATTTACCGGCCGCTCCCCGAAAGACAAATTTACCGTAAAGGATGAACTCACCGGCAACGCTGTCTGGTGGAACAATTTCAACATCCCTTTTGACTCAGGAAAATTCGAGAAGCTGTATCGCAAGATGGTTGCTTACCTCAATGGTAAAGACTTTTTCGTGCGCGATGCATATGCATGCGCCGACTCACGATATCGCATGAACATTCGCGTTATCAACGAATACGCATGGTCAAATCTATTTGTCTATAACATGTTTGTCCGGCCTTCTGAGGAAGAACTTGGAAACTTCTCCCCTGATTGGCTGCTGATAAATGCGCCCGGTTTTAAAGCCGATCCAAAAGAAGACGGCACGCGTCAGCATAACTTTTCGATCATTGACTTCACGCGAAAGATCATTCTTGTCGGCGGAAGCGCTTACACCGGCGAAATCAAAAAAGGTGTCTTCACTGTGCTCAATTTCACATTGCCGTATTATCAGAACGTGTTCCCCATGCATTGCTCAGCGAACATGGGTGAAGACGGCGACACGGCGATCTTCTTCGGTTTATCGGGCACGGGAAAAACCACGCTTTCTACAGATCCTTCGCGGAAGCTGATCGGCGACGACGAACACGGATGGACCCCGGACAACATCATCTTCAATTTTGAAGGAGGATGCTATGCCAAGACCATCGATCTCTCGGCGGAAAAAGAACCCGACATTTTCAACGCGATAAAGAAGGGTGCGATCCTGGAGAACGTAGGATTCAGACAAGGTTCGACCGAGGTAGACTTCACCGACGCGTCGCGCACCGAGAACACACGGGTGAGTTACCCGCTTGATCATATCAGGAACATTGCCCGCCCATCGATGGGAAGAAGTCCGAAACACATCTTCTTTCTCACGTGTGACGCGTATGGAGTCCTGCCGCCAATCGCGCGGCTTAACCCGGGACAAGCTGCTTTTCACTTTATCTCCGGATACACGGCGAAAGTCGCTGGAACCGAGACCGGCATAACGGAGCCAACGATGACTTTTTCTGCCTGCTTTGGCGCTCCATTTATGCCGCTACATCCCACTGTTTACGCTGAAATGCTCAGCTCACGAATGAAGTCGGCGGATGTTTGCGTATGGCTTGTGAACACCGGCTGGACCGGCGGACCTTACGGCACGGGTAAGCGCATCAGCCTTAAATACACGCGAGCGCTCATCACAGCCGCGATCAGTGGCGAACTTCAGGATGTTGAGTACGACTACCACGATGTTTTTGGAATTGCCTTCCCATTGTATTCTTCGTCCGTTCCCGGGACCGTTTTGAATCCCCGGATATCATGGAATAACGATGAGGCGTATGATCAGAAGGCGAATTATCTGGCTGAAGCATTTCTCCGCAATTTTGAAAAGTTCGCCGATAAGGCAAGTGAGGAAGTGCTCGCAGGTGCTCCGACCCTGAAGACCCACGCCTGACATTGTAATTGTTCGGTTTATTTGTTTGGTTTATTTTTTAGCCCGGCTGGCCCGGCCGGGCTTTTTTTATTCCGGATTGCGATAACTTCTCTCGAAAAAAATAGCGACGGTTTTTTACCTGCCTGTGTTGCCGTCGTATCATGATAGACGAAACGAATGACACCTACCCCACTCAACGATGCAATTGTCGAACAGGCGCGATCCGGTGATACGCTGGCATTTCGTAAAGTGGTGGAGCACTATCAGGGGTTTGTGTTCTCAGTTGCGTTCCGGTTCCTGCATGTAAGCGACGACGCCAGGGACGTAACGCAGGAGGTTTTTGTCAAACTCTGGAAGAACTTTTCCCGCTATAGAAACGAAATCAGACTTTCGACATGGTTATACAAGATCGTTACGAACCAGTGTCTTGACCACCTTAAAGTGCGGCAACGCCGGGTTATGGAACGGATTGATGAAGACGGTCAGTATCACCAGATTGCTTCGGCGGAAAAGGCG
>CBKWFZ010000829.1:0-2287 GCA_966673785.1 uncultured bacterium | reverse complement strand
CGGATGTTTTCAGGCTAATGAGGCGATCAAGCTGGTCACGGGCCTGGGAGAGCCGCTTGTTAACAGGCTCCTGATCCTTGACAGCCTGACAATGGACCAGCAGATCATTCAGTATCGCGATCAGCAAAGCCGTGATCAGGTCACCGGGCTTATCGACTACGATGAGTTTTGCATTAATGCCGGGAAAAAAGAATCTTTGGGCCGTTCAACAAATAATACCACGATCATGAAAGAAGTTACCGTACAGGAGTTGAAGCAGATGATGGATGAAGGAAAATCGTTTCAGCTTATTGATGTCAGGGAGCCACATGAGTACGACATCTGTAACCTCGGTGGCGAATTGATTCCCCAGGGCGAGATACCTTCAAACGTTGACCGCGTGTCGAAAGACAAGCAGGTGATTATCCATTGCCGGAGCGGCGCCCGGAGCGGTAATATGGTGCAGTGGCTCGAGAGTAATCACGGTTTTACCAACCTGTACAATCTCAAGGGCGGCGTCCTTGCATGGGCTCGGGAGATTGACCCGGAGATGCCGACGTATTGAGGCGAGGTCGGCCCTTCAGGCCTAATGCAAGCCAGACTCTTTGCGGACCCTTGCGCCCTTGCGGTAAAAGGGTTCTCATGAATCGAAGAACCAGGCATTCAAGGTTCTAGCGCCAGGCCCATCGCGTGGGACGTGGGACATCAGGGACGCTTAAACCAAGCCGGCGGCTAGCTGGAGAAACCAGCAATTCATGCTACACGCTGTCTTTTCTGGAACTAACTTTTCTCGAAACTTCCAACGCCTGCAGGATGTCAGCGATGATATCCTGAATGTCCTCAAGACCTACCGCGATGCGGATAAGGCCTGGCATGATCCCGACCGCGGCGCGTTCTTCGTCGGTAAGTTTCGAATGCGTCGTGGATGCAGGATGGATTGCTATCGTTCGTGTATCGCCAAGGTTAGGCGTATGCGAGATCATCTTCAGCGCATTAAGGAAGCTTCGACCGTGTTCCAATCCGCCTTTTACCTCAAACGTCACAAGTCCGCCGCCGAGACGCATTTGCTTTTTAGCCAGTTCAAACTGCGGATGTGAAGGAAGGAATGGGTACTTGACCTTTAGCACGTCATCCTGACCTTCCAGAAATGTCGCAAGCTGCAGGGCATTCTGGCAATGGCGATCCATCCGGACCGCCAGGGTCTCGAGGCTTTTGGAAAGGATCCACGCGTTGAATGGAGAAAGCGACGGGCCCGTATGCCGGGCGAAGAACCGGATCTCTTTGATCAGCTCTTTCGTTCCGAGGATAGCCCCTCCGATAACACGGCCCTGACCATCCATAAATTTGGTCGCGGAATGCGTGACGATATGAGCGCCGTATTTTGCGGGTGTCTGGAGATAGGGCGTCGCAAAACAGTTATCGACATTCAGGATGAGGTTGTGCTTCGCCGCAAGCTTTCCAAGCCACTCAAGATCGATGAGGTCCAGTGCCGGATTGCTGGGAGTTTCAACGAAGATCATCCGTGTATTCGGACGGATCTTGCCCTCCCACGTTTCGGGTTCGTTGACGTCCGCATAGCTATGCGAAATTCCGAACCTTGGAAAAAGTGTATTGAGTATCTGATGCGTGGATCCGAAGACCGATCGGCATGCAAGAATATGGTCACCGCTCTTAAGCAGCGCAGCCATACTGGCATACATGGCAGCCATTCCCGACGCGGTGGCAATTCCATCTTCCGTGCCTTCCATCCTGCAAAGCTTGTCGATGAACTCGTTGGTGTTCGGGTTTGAATAGCGGCTATAGATATTACCGGGAATCTCGTCAGCGAACATGGCGCGTGCCTGCTCCGCGTCGTCGAATACGAAACTCGACGTCAGGTACAGCGGAACGGAGTGTTCGCGAAACGAGGAACGCTCGTGCTGCACGCGTATCGCTTCCGTTTCAAAATTCGGATTGTTCTCTTCCATCAGATTACTTTATGACTTCAAAACTGTATGTTATCCTCGCAGTAGGTTCCATCGTCTTCGCGACTGAACAATACTTGTCAATACTCAGCGCTACAGCCTTACCCACCTTGTCTTCGTCAATTGCGCCAAACACGCGGAAGTGCGCATGCACCTCGGTATAGAGTGACGGAACGGCGTCCTTTTCACGTTCTCCGGTGACGGTGACCTTAATATCCCTGATATCCTGACGTTGTTTCTTCAGAATATTGATGACATCAATAGTGCTGCATCCACCCATCGCCGCGAGCAGGACCTGCATTGGCCGCATTCCTTTGTCGGTGCCGCCGATATCGGGTGATGCA
>CBKWFZ010000828.1:0-2291 GCA_966673785.1 uncultured bacterium | reverse complement strand
GGGCTGATCCTTCGTGAGGGAGAGATCTGTCAGGAATTCTATTGTGTTGTCTCAGGCAGCATTCGCACATATTTTATAGACAAAAACGGGGGCGAAAGGACCCGATATATCATGTTCGAGAATTATATCGGAACAGCGTTATCCAGCTTTGTAACACAAAAACCTTCTGTAGAATTTATCGACGCCCTTGAGGACACCGCACTGCTATCAATACGTCACGCTGACTTTTATCAACTCATCAATGAAATTGAAAACTGGAGAATATTTTATCAAAAGGTTTTGGAAATGGCTTATGTTTTTCAGAACAGAAAAATCGAGCAATTGGTGACATTAACGGCAAAACAACGATTTGATCTCGTTATGTACGAGCATCCTTCTTATATGCAGCGGCTTTCCAATAAAATACTTGCTTCATACCTTGACGTGAGAGAAGAAACCTTAAGCCGCCTTAAATCGAGATAGGTACCGATTTTGATCTAAGTCAATGTTCATAGTATGTCAGCAGGTCATTTTTGCCTGAAAGAAATTATGAATAAGAAAAACATTGAGATGAATTACTTCGCAGTAATTACAACAGGGATGGCCGCGTTCATTTTAAGTATATTCTGGTATAGTCCAATCCTTTTTGGCAGAATTTGGGAGCAATATCGCCACAAACCGAATCCGTCAATTCCCGAATGGACTTTGGCATTTGCGCCTTTGCGCGAACTGATCGCATCATTCGTCTTGGCCTATTGTATCGTTCGGTTAAATCTCAACAATTGGAGAGACGCCACCGGATTAATGCTTCTCCTGTGGCTTGCATTTCATGCAGTTGGCATGGCAGGTGCAATTCTCTGGGACAACATGCAATGGGAGCTCGGCGCAGTGCACGCGGGGGATTGGCTTATGAAAATGCTTTTTATGGGGATTACTTTAACCGTTTGGTTAAACCGGAGATCGCAAGGGCTAACAGACGGGAAGTAAAATAAGGGTCAGAAACTAAACATCGACTCCGAAGACATAACCGACGAGTCCCGACAGGACCATTGCTACGGTTCCCCAAACGACAATGCGTGCTATCGCTTTGATTACACTTGAACCCCCTGTTTTTGCAGAAATTGCTCCAAGAATTATCAGTGAAAGCATGGTAAACGCATACAGAAAATACTCCATGTTCCTGACCGGCGCAAATAAGGTGACGACTAAAGGTAGCAGGCCACCTGCGGTAAAGGCGGCCCCGGATGCAAATGCCGCTTGTCCTGGTCGGGCCTGGCTTACTTCATTGATGCCAAGTTCATCCCGAATATGCGTTCCCAACGCATCCGCTTCCGTCAGCTCGCGGGCCACCAACATGGCTGTCTCCGGTTTAAGGCCTCTTCTCTCGTATATCTGAGCAAGTATTTTCAATTCTTCTTCCGGCATCGTAGAGAGCTCAAGCTTCTCGCGTTCGATGTCAGCTTTTTCAACATCGGTCTGTGAACTGACGGACACATATTCACCAGCCGCCATGGATAGCGCACCGGCGACGAGACCGGCAGTGGTCGCCAACACTATTGGGTCTCGCATGGTACTGGCCGTCGCGATGCCGATCGCAAGGCTTGATATTGAAATAATGCCATCATTTGCGCCCAGCACCGCGGCGCGCAGCCAGTTACTACGGTGGATATAATGGCTGTCCAGATAGTTGTCGATTGTGATCATGACTGTAAGTGCTTTTGAGCTATGCAGCGTCTTCAATATAATCCATCAGAAATTTCGACAACTTTTTTATGCGTGTATCCTTCCGGTTATGCCTGATCCCCGTAACCAGATCGTATTCTGGAAAATAGTTTAGGAATTCCAGTAAATCCATTGGGGAAGTCTGAAGATCCGCGTCGATGTAGCCGATGAGCTCGCTGGAGCAGACATCAAACCCGGCTTTGAGGGCAGCGCTAAGTCCACCGTTGGTTCGCAATTTGAGAAAGTGAAAACGGGAATCGCGAACGCAAACCTGCTCTATGTAATCCCCCGATGAATCGGTCGATCCATCATCAACGAACAGGACTGACGTATTTGCAGGAACCTGGTCAAGAAACATTTTTAACTCTTCGGCCAGCCGGGGTAGACATTCAATTTCGTTATACACCGGAACAACGACTGTCAGCGTGTAAGGATGAGTCATAAAGCGATTTTTACGGTGTCTCTGTTTTGAGTGGCGTGTCAGGAAAATTCCGAACTATCAGCCTGAATTTGCGATGATTCATGTCACTGTTGAATAAACCCTTAATCAAATAGGCATGACCTTGTCATATTCGATGTGCGTCGATAAA
>CBKWFZ010000827.1:0-2291 GCA_966673785.1 uncultured bacterium | reverse complement strand
TGGGGTTTGCACAGCCATCCGGATATTATTACAAACGACATTGCCCATTACTTCGGTGCCGAGGATTCGCTCATGCCGGGTGTTGGCGTCGGCGATGTCACGGGTGCGATAGCCTTCCTTGAGTGTCTGTTCGACTGCGCGGATCACCGCATCGGATTCCTCCTTACGACCAAGCGAAATATCCAGCAGCAGCGCCGCGGACAGAATCGATGCCAATGGATTGGCGATTCCTTTTCCTGTGATATCGTGTGCGCTTCCGTGGATCGGTTCATATAGCCCAACCGTATCACCAACAGACGCCGAAGCAAGCATTCCCATTGAACCCGCAATCTGCGACGCCTCGTCCGTGAGTATATCGCCGAAAAGATTTCCGGTAACGACTACATCGAAGCTTCTTGGATTCTGTATCAGCTTCATGGCCGCGGCATCAACAAACATGTGCTCGACGGTGATGTCCGGATAGTTGCGTGCAACATCCTGAACAACGGATCTCCAGAGACGCGAGCTTTCGAGTACGTTTGCTTTGTCCACCGAAGTCACCTTTTTCCGGCGGCTTTGCGCTGCCTTGAATGCTTTGTGTGCGATACGCTCAACTTCGAATTTCGAATAGACCATCGTGTCATAGGCCGTATCGTTGTTGTCTTTTCTGCCGCGTTCACCGAAATAGACGTCACCGGTAAGCTCCCGAAAGAAAAGGATATCCGATCCCCGGAGAATTTCGGGCTTGATACTGCTTGCCTCAAGTAGCTCATCGAATAGCTTGATCGGCCGGAGGTTGGCATAAAGTCCAAGCTCTTTACGCATCTTGAGCAAACCTTGCTCAGGCCGTACCGGAAGCGTTGGGTCGTTATCGTATTTTGGATGGCCAACTGCGCCGAACAAAATCGCGTCGCAGTTTTTCATTTTTGTCAGTGATTCTGCCGGAAGTGGATCACCCGTGGCTTCGATCGCTTCGTGACCAATCAATGCCTCGTCAAAAGCGATTTCAAAACCGTAACATTCAGCTACCTGTTCCAGCACCTTTCTGCCGCAATTCGTTACTTCTTTACCGATGCCGTCGCCTGGCAGTATGGTGATCTTATATTTTTTGCTCATCCGTCTTTCTTGTGTTTAGTGTGTGAGTTCAAAATGCCGGATATCGTTTCGCAGACTCAACAGGTAGTCAATGTCATCGTAACCGTTCGTGAGACACGTCTTCTTGTAAGGATTGATGTCAAATGATTCCGAGGTTCCGTCTGGCAAAGAGACGCGTTGGTTTTGCAGGTCTACTGTAATCTCCGTCTTGGGATCCGCTTCGATGGCTGCAAACACTTTTTTGAGAAACTCGTCCGACACCTGAACGGGAAGGAGTGCGTTATTGAGCGCATTGTTTTTGAAGATGTCAGCGAAGAAGCTTGATATGACGACACGTAAGCCAGCGTCGTAGATAGCCCACGCGGCGTGTTCACGACTGCTTCCGCATCCAAAGTTCTTGCCTGCAACGAGGATCTTGCCAGTGTATCGTGAATTGTTCAAGACAAAATCTGGATTCGGTGTATTTTCCGACGTATATCGCCAGTCACGGAACAGGTTTTCCCCGAAACCCTCGCGTGTCGTAGCTTTAAGAAAACGCGCGGGGATAATCTGATCGGTATCGATATTTTCAATCGGCAGCGGAATCGCCGTGCTTTTCAGTGTAATGAATTTCTCTTTGCTCATTCGTTTACTTCTTTCCGTTTGACTTATTGAACGATTTCCCGAACGTCTGTGACCTTACCTGTTATTGCAGCGGCTGCTGCACTGAGCGGGCTCGCGAGGAATGTTCTCGATTTCGGTCCTTGTCTTCCTTCAAAATTTCTGTTGGAAGTGCTAATGCAGTATTTGCCGGCAGGTATTTTGTCTTCATTCATTGCGAGACACGCAGAGCAACCAGGTTGCCTCAGCTGGAATCCTGCCTCCTCGAAAATCTTGTCAAGACCTTCCTTGCGCGCCTGTTCTTCTACCTGCTTTGATCCGGGTACGACCCATACTTCGACATTCTCAGCTTTCTTCTTGCCTTTCACTATTGATGCTACAAGGCGAAGGTCTTCAATGCGTGCGTTGGTACAGCTTCCGATGAAAACATAATCGACAGGTTTACCAAGGAGTTGCGAACCTTCCGCGAGCCCCATATAGTCGAGGGACTTTTTGAACGAGGTCTGTTCGCTGATATCTTTCAGTTCCTCGACCGTAGGGATCCGGTCGGTAACCTTGATTCCCATACCCGGGTTCGTTCCATACGTGATCATCGGAGCAATGTCCGCTGCATCGAA
>CBKWFZ010000826.1:0-2294 GCA_966673785.1 uncultured bacterium | reverse complement strand
ATGTCAGCACCCCGGCCAGCGAGGCGTATTCAACACGCGTCAATATCGGGACCGATACTACGTATAGCCTGGTGGCCGAGAACCCCGGCAAGCTTGAGATCGGATTCAATACGATGCTCAGGTATGGAAGCCGGATCAAAAGCCCGAAACTTGATGATAACCTTTACTGGCACATTGGCATAGGCCCTGGAATTTCGGTCTCCGACAAGGTGAGACCAAGGATGCTGCTGGGTACGGGTCTCGCGTTTGGTGAGGATCATACATGGGTGGTCGATGCAGGCGCAATAATCGGTTACTATGACGTGAAGAGCGCGGTATTCGAAGAGGAGGGCCCTTACGCGATTGCGCCGGCCAACATAACCGTGTCACGCCTGAAAACAGGATTATACTTTTCTATTGGTTATCTTTTTCTGAAGTAGTTGTTGCGGAATAAGGCTTGGGGACCTGAGGTCCGCATCTTAACCGGTTCCTGAACACGTCTGGCGCCCCAAAGATTTTGGCGCGAATGATTTAAAAATGTTTGCATATTCGGAAGCACCCAACTACTGCGAAGGACCCCGGTAACCAATACCGCGCACCATTTCTTTACCGAGGTCCTTCGCAATCGTCGCGATCAACCATCAACGCTTCCCTGATCCAACACACTCGCGATAACTCTATTAGGGCGCACAATTGCTCAGGAACCCACTCGTGTTTTATTACGCACCTGGCGTGGGTCGTATTACGGTTTACAACGCTGCCGGCACTGCCCCGTCTCAAAAGAAATTTTGGTTTATATTACAGTGTCGCTTCCGGATCATATGCAATTCAACGGTGAATCAATATGATGCCTGGGCGATTACTAATCAAAATCCTGACTGAATCACTATTTAAATCGATGAAGCACGCCGTTCTGATTATCGTTTGTTTATGTTTTTGTTACCCTGGTCTTTCGCAGGAACCGCTTGCTAAAACAAAGATCATCGCGCATCGGGGCGCCTGGAAAAAGCTTGACCTTCCCCAGAATTCGATAGCCGCGCTCCGGGCGGCGATCAATGCCGGATGTTTTGCCAGCGAATGTGATATCTGGATGACCGCCGACAGTGTTCTGGTCGTCAACCATGATCCGCATTTCTACGGCATGGCGGTTGAAACGAGTACGTATGATGAGCTTCTTAAGAAAAAGTATCCGAATGGCGAATCGATCGCGACACTCGCGCAGTTTCTCGATGTCATCAGAACACAAACCCGGGTCAGACTTGTCCTCGACATCAAACCTTCGAAGCTCGGTAAAGAGCGATCACTCATAACGGCGCGGAAATCTTACGAAATGGTGACCGCGCGCAACGCCCAGCATATAGTCGACTACATTTTATTCGACTACGACGCCTGCCTCGAACTTGAGCGCATCGATCCCAAAGCGAATATCGCCTACCTCAATGGCGACAAATCCCAAAAAGATGTCGCTGCTGATGGGCTGTGGGGAATCGACTATAGCTACAGAGCGTTTCATAAAAACCCAGGCTGGATCGAAGAAGCAAAACGCCTCGGCTTAACCGTTAACATCTGGACGGTCAACGACGGGAAGCTGGCTGAGTCTTTTATCGAACAACACGTTGACTTTATCACGACGGATGAACCGGAACTGCTCTTAAAGATGGTGGAATGACCGGTCTAACGCTCACACCATTCAGCGACCTGACACCCTTCTCACCAACGAGATTGATGCGTTATGTCGTGTTCTGGTGTGAAGAAGGGGAGACCCATACCGTTGTTGACAGTAAGCCATTCATTCTGCGCAGCGGCGATTTGATTACGATCACTTCCGGGCAATACCATGGATTGGATCAGCTGAATGGCGCCACAGGATACATGCTCCATTTCTCCTATGACTTCTTTTGCAAGGACGACTTCGATATCGAGCTGGTCTTTCAAAACGGATTGTTTTGTCACTTTGACGAGAACGAAGTCATCCGCGCGCAGCATGCCGATGTGATCAAGGCACTCTTTGGTCAGATTGGGGACGAGCTGTCACAACAGAGCTACCAGTTTGAAATAGTCGTGCATAGTCTGGTCAAGCGCCTGCTTATCGAGATCAATCGCAGCAAACTTGCCGCAGGCGCCTCGATATGGAAGCCCAATGCGCTGTTCCTCAAGTTCCTGGAACTTATCCGCGCGCATTTTGACCACAGCCTGCCCGTTAGATTTTATGCGGAACAACTGGCCTCGACGGAGTATGAATTGAACGAGCTCGCCAGACAGCACGCGGGAAAGACCGCGTTAATGGTCATTCACGGGCTAATTACGTCGGAAGC
>CBKWFZ010000825.1:0-2295 GCA_966673785.1 uncultured bacterium | reverse complement strand
CGGCTGGCAACCCTATTGCAGGTACTACATCGAAAACAACAGTATGATGATGACATTTGATAACGGAAAACGCCAGGTCTGGAAACGAAATTAATTGCCACCATCATTACAACCCCGAAGGCTGGTTGCGTGTCTATTCAGTGGATCAACTTAAAGAATAATGACTGCGTTAATCTGCCGGGTGTTCATGATCGTAATATTAGTGGCGTCACTATCTGCTTGCGATAACAACGATTTACCAATTCCTGACTGCCTGAAGGCGGACGTAATTTCAGAAGAACCACCCCTCGAGATCTGGGAGTGGAAATATCCGGGTCAGACGTATTATTATATCGTGTCGCCTTGTTGTGATCAATTTAACCTTCTGCTAAATCAGAATTGTGAGGTGGTCTGCGCTCCGGATGGCGGAATAACAGGGAAAGGTGATGGCAATTGCCCGGACCTTTCGGGCGACGTGTCGAAACGGTTGTTGTGGAAGCAGGAACCGTAATCCTTTCAATTTCATTACGCGTGACAATCAATACTATTGATTAACGCCTTTTATACACGCCATGTGTTCAGTCAGGCGTGCGGAAAATCCGCGTAGTATTCTATCTTTGGCAGTTAAACCTGATTGCCACCATGAAGCGCAGAGAATCCCTTCAACTTGTCGCGGCCCTGACCGGCACAGCACTTGTAACAACGCACTCCGCAACCGCCACGTCGCCGAAAAAGAAATCACAGTTTCAATATTGTCTGAATACCAGTACCATCAATGGGGGAAAGCTTGGTGTTGAGAAAGCGGTTGAAGTAGCCGCGCGTGCCGGTTACGATTTTGTGGAGCTGTGGATCCCTGACCTGAGAAAGTACACTGCTTCCGGTAAGACTCTCGCGGGGCTTAAAAAGCGCATTGACGACAGCGGAATCGGTGTTGCCAGCGCAATTGGTTTTGCTACGTGGATGGTTGCCGACAGCGCAGGTCGCGAGAAAGGATTTCGTCAGATGGAAGAGGAAATGAACATGATGGCCGAGCTTGGTTGTCGCCGAATCGCGGCAGCTCCCGCCGGACTGAAGCCTGATGATTCGCCGGACCTTATCGCGATCGGCGGCTACTACCGCGAACTGATCGCACTTGGAAAAAAGACCGGCGTGATGCCGCAACTGGAGTTCTGGGGCGTTTCGCCTGCGTTCTATCACCTCGGTCAGGTGCTTATGGTTGCTGCGGCGGCTAACGACCCGGCTGTGCGCATTCTGGCCGATGTCTTTCACCTTTTCAGAGGCGGCTCCGGATTCGAAGGACTCAGCCTGATTAACGGCGAGTATATCGATATCTTTCACATGAACGACTTTCCGGATACTCCGCGTGAGACGCAAAAGGATTCGGATCGCGTATTCCCGGGAGATGGTGTTGCGCCGCTCAAACAGGTAGTCAGTACGTTGTCAAAAACGCCAAATCCGAAAATTCTCTCGCTTGAACTTTTTAACCCCGGATACTGGGAGAAAGATCCGCTGGAGATTGCAAAGACAGGTTTGGCGAAAATGAAACAAAGCACGGGCGGGTAGGAGGAGTGCGGGTGCGTTTAAGGTGCGGGCAACCAGTGAACGAATAAGCGTGGGAGTCACTGAAATTTAGATGTTAACGTTTCCTATAGCGAGTAGTTTTTTTTACCGCAAGGGCGCTGGAGTCGCAAAGGAACGCGAGGAGTTTGTGAAGCCCCTTCAAGGCTAATGCGTTGCACTGAAATTGCCTTGCCAACCATAGCGTCTTTGCGTCATCGCGGTGAAAATGCATCGACCGTTGAATGATCCTTACATCGAATCATGAATCTCCACGCGGTTTAGAATGATCTTCCCTCCATCGCTTGACAGTTAATGATATGTGATCGAATTCTTCGACGCCTTTCCTGTGACACCCTTTCAGGGCTCGGGTCATGGTTTGGTTTACGACGTGGGGCTTCACCCCACGCTGTCGGATGACGCCCCGTCAGGGCTGATGCAATTCAGCGTATGGAGAGGAACCGCTGCACGTGAATGTATCGCCAACCAATTGAAAACTGTAAATTTGAAATTATTGCATCATAAGCTCAGTTGATGCATTACACATTGATTCCTGCGTGTGATGTCTTTCATTTTTAAAAAACTTTGAGCTCTTGAAACTTGAAACTCCTTGAAACTTGAAGCTTCTTCTTCAAATCCTGCGCGCGCCCCTAACCCCTGCAGGGGAACCACCGCACGTGGATGTCGTCTTGAACTTTGAATTCTTGAAACTTGAAACTCCTTCAAACTTGAACCTTCTTCAACACCGCCTCCCGTACC
>CBKWFZ010000824.1:0-2296 GCA_966673785.1 uncultured bacterium | reverse complement strand
CACTCAACGACGAAAGTGAAAAGCAACTGCTCTTTCAGGCCGACTACACGCGTCCACTAACCGGTGACGGCAAGTTCGAAACCGGAATCCGGAGCAGCTTTCGCGACATGACCAATGACTTTCTCGTCACCGAACAAAACAGCGAGGGTGACTTCATTCCTCTCGAGAATCTTGACAACATATTCTTCTACGATGAAAATATCGTAGCGGCCTACGCGATAGTCGGCAAAAAGAGTGGAAAGGTATCATACCAGGCCGGACTGCGCGGAGAATGGACAGACGTAAAGACAACGCTCGTAGAAACAGGCGAAGTCAATCCACGGAAATACCACAACCTCTTTCCCAGTCTTCATGTGACGTTCAGTTTTCCAAACCAGAACGATCTTCAGCTGAGTTACAGTCGGCGTATACGGAGACCATATTACAACGACCTCAGCCCCTTCGTAACCTTTTCAGATGAACGAAATTTTTTCAGCGGAAACCCGGATCTTGATCCGGAGTTCAGCCATGTCATTGATGCCGGCTACGCGCGCTATTTCGACGCCGGATCTGTCACCGCATCCGTCTATACCCGGTTGACGACAGACAAGATTGAAAGCATCCGGTTGGTAGACCTTGAAGGATTCTCCAACACCCGCACTGAAAATCTTAACGGCGAAAATGCATATGGCGTGGAGTTGACAGGAACGATCGATGTCACCAAGTGGTGGAAGTTTGACACGAATCTGAACTTCTTTTATGCGGACGTCGACGGATCGAACATCGTCGCGTCCTATGCGAACACGACGTACAGCTGGTTTGCGCGACAAACATCGCGAATCGCTTTGCCCGCAAGGATAGACCTGCAAGTCAGGACCAATTATGAAGCGCTTCAGAAAACCGTTCAGGGAAGACGCAAGTCTCTTTTTTATTCCGATGTTTCCGTCAGCAAAGACATCCTCAAGGGCAACGGTACGATCAATCTCACCGCGCTTGACCTCTTTAACTCACGCAGGTTCCGCAGTACCGCAGAAGGCGAGACCTTTTACTCCGACCGCGACTTTCAGTTTCGGCGTCGGCAGATCAACTTGACATTGAGCTACCGCATCCGGCAGGCGAAGGGTCAGCGTCAGAAACGCGATATCGTACCCACCGAATAAAGCGCCAGATCGTTCTTCATCCCGACCTTCAGGCGTAAGACCATTTGAAAACTTATCGTATCGAAAGTACCCCAACATTAGGGACGCATAGCACCGTCATAATTCCGATTTTGTCTGACCGAATCCCCTTAATCAAGGGAGACCGGGACGATCAAAATGACGAAATGGTTCATAACCGTTACGCTGATCTGCGCCCCTGGCTTTGCAGCGATACCTGCCGCGGCTCAATCCGTCCGGGAGATTCGCGTGCCAACCCTGGCAAAAACAGTTTCTGTGTCAGAGGTGCTTACCGGCCTCGAAACACAACATGGAATCCGGACATTCTACCTTGAGGCATGGCTCGCCAACTTCTCCTTTTCACCCGAGCACTCAGGAACACTTCTCATTGACGCACTTCACGCGATCTTTCAAGACACGGATATCTCATTCGCAGTTGAATTTGACTACGCGCTGATTTTTTTAAAGGACCCACGACTTCATCTCACGCATGACTCGCTGATCCAGACGCTTAGTCGAAGAAGATTTACTCAAACCGTAATCGGAACCACGACTACCAACGACAAAAGGACCGCCGCAACGATTAGCGGTAGAGTCGCTGATGGCGCGGGGCAACCGCTTACCAATGTTGCCATTATCGTCGACGGTGGCAAAACAACTGCCGTGACTTCCGCATCGGGGAATTTTTCGGTTACCCTGAAGCGCGGCCCGCACATTCTTGAAGCACGGCACGTGAACTTTGATCCACTGTTGTTCGACATTGACCTGCGGGGCGATGGAACCCTTGCAGCTACCATGGACGAAGAGGCGCGTATTCTGGATGAGGTAGAAATCACGGATAACCGTACCGGATATGAAACCACCGGCGCCGGCAAATTGGATATGTCGGATCTGAAACGTGCTCCGGTATTCGCAGGCGAGACGGACATCTTCAAACAGATCCAGCTAAAGGCGGGCGTAACGACCACTGGCGAGATCGCATCCGGATTTAACGTTCGCGGCGGCTCAGTCGATCAGAACCTTGTGCTTTACGACGGTGTGCCTATCCTCAATACTGCCCATGCATTTGGTTTCTTCAGCAGCTTTAATGCGGACGCGGTCAGCGATGTCAGTTTCTTCCGCGGCGGTATTCCGGCCGGATATGGCGGGCGCGTGTCGTC
>CBKWFZ010000823.1:0-2308 GCA_966673785.1 uncultured bacterium | reverse complement strand
CTGGCTAGTGAAGAGGCATTGAAAAAGCTGCAATCACTGGGAATCGAACCTCAACTTCAGTCTGAACTTGAATGGTGCCTTGGCAGTTATCGCTTTGACAGGAACCCGTCCGGACTGCAGGAAGCTGCTGGACGTGCGCTGACTGTCCTCAATGCTGAAAAGGCTAAAAAGACTAAAGGTGTTACGGTAAAACTGATCGGCGACCTCGAAAAAGCCCTCAAAGTTCAGTAATCTCAGATCATGTGGGTGACGTTCGACAATGAACCCGCATATCGTTCCACGACAACTCCAAACTTCCGCAGGAAATCCACGCCTTCGTCGGATTGAATTCCTTTGTGCTCGGCGTACGAGTTCAGGTAGATAACTCTGCTTATCCCCATTGAATAAATGATCCGCGCACAGGCGAGGCAGGGGGATAACGTCACATAGAGCGTTGCCCCTTCCACGGAGGATTTGTTTTTCACCGCGTACAGGATAGCGTTTTGCTCAGCGTGGATGGCGAGAGAACATCCCCCTTTCGAGTCCCTCGGACACCCTACGTCTGGCCACTCCTCGTCACAATTGTGAGTCCCGGAAGGAGGTCCGTTGTAACCTATGGATATTATTCTGGTGTCACGGGTGAGCACGGCTCCCACATGGCGTTTTATGCAATGTGATCGCCTGGCCAGGTTGACAGCCAGCTCCATATAGATATCATCGAACGCGGGACGGTGCATCACACAAAAATAGAAGAGATTTTCACAATCGGGAATGTTTTGAAAATCCGCAGACAAACAATCCCGACCGCCCGCGCGAATCGACGTGCATGAATTTCAATGATTCCCGAAATTGCTATCTTTAGCAACATGACAAAACTGCAACGGAAAGCCTTCCTTATTGTTTGCCTTGTCCTCCCTGCGTATGGCCTATACGCACAGGAGCCTGTTGCAAGAAGAGCAAGTCCGTTGGCCATCGTCAACACACGGTATAATCAAACGTATTTCAAGCTGACCTATTCGCAGCCTCACAAGAATGGCCGGGAAATATTCGGCAAACTTGTTCCGTATGGAAAGCTGTGGCGAACCGGTGCGAATGAAGCAACTGAATTTACGGTCACAAAAGATATTCAGATCAACGGCACCTTACTACCGGCAGGCACATATTCCCTGTTTACGATTCCTCAAGAGGAAAAATGGACGGTAATCATCAACCGTGAACCCGGGCTGTGGGGATCGTACAACTACAATGCCTCGCTCGATGCCCTGAGGTTCGATGTTCCCGTCACTGAGCCTCCTGACGGTGTGATTTACGAAGCTTTTACGATCCAGCTTAACCAGCGGAACGAAGTGGCAGACCTTTTGATATCATGGGATCGGACGAGGGTTTCTATCCCGATTAAATTTATCCACTGATGATAAAATACTTTACGTTTATTTTGTTCTGGGCGATGGGCGCGACATGCTATGCGCAGGGGATCGACGAACTTGAAAAACGACACGGCTTCAAAGACATCCGGCTGGGAATGCACGCCGACTCGGTGAATGGCGGAAAGCTGAAGAAAGAAATTCGCGAGCAGAACGAATTTCCAGCCAAGCTTTATGAGGTTGATCACCCTGACTATGAGAAGATCGGCGAGGTTAAGGTGAAGCGGATCGAATTGAAGTCCTACAAGGACTCGGTGTACGAAATAAGCGTCGTTGTGGACAAAGATCCGCGGCTGATGAAGGCGCTCGAGTCCGTGTATGGCAAAGCCGATTACGATATGAAAAATGAGACCTATTTCTGGAAAACCGAAAATCTCATCCTGAAATTTCGTTCATCCGGAAAAAATCATCTTGAGCTTCTCTATACCTCATTCGTTATTCACCGAATGATGAAGGAAGACAAAAACCGAAAGGTTGAGGACATTGCAAACGACTTTTAAACCAAAACATACTTTATCATGAAGGCGCACAATCTATTCTCACTTCTTGCACTTGGAGCAGTGTTATCGCTCCCGGCGTACGCGCAGGAGAATTCAAAGAAAACACCTGAATCAACGGAAATCTGGGAGCCACAGCCACGGGTGATCACGCCAGCGCAGAAACCTGGCGACGCGCCGTCTGACGCAATCGTGCTCTTTGACGGCAAGAACTGGGACAACTGGCAAACGCTTGACGGTGGTGCACCAAAGTGGACGATCAAGGACGGGGCCATGACTGTCATTGGCGGCGCCAAGGACATTAGAACGAAAAAAGAGTTCGGCGATTTCCAGCTACATGTCGAGTGGCGGACACCTGAAACTGTTAACCCGTCGCAAACCGGACAGGGACGTGGTAACAGCGGGATC
>CBKWFZ010000822.1:0-2310 GCA_966673785.1 uncultured bacterium | reverse complement strand
AACGAGCACGATCACGATTTTGCCCTTGACGTCGAGGCCTTCATAGTCGTTCCAGTTATATTCAGGCGCGACGATCCCGAAGCCGGCAAAGACGAGCTCTTCATCTTCCCAGACAACCGTTGGATCGGTCCTTTCTGTATTCAGGATGTATTCATCCCGGCCTTGCAGCGTGATCTCAGTCGGACCGCCCTTCACCACCATCGTCCCTTTATTGGTTGCTGTGATCTCCACCATCGGCACTTCCTGCAGATAGCTGTCACCGTTTCCGGGTTCAAGTCCGATCTGTTTGAATTTCTCCTGAAGATATGCGATTGTTTTTGCCTCGCCTTCGGTGAACGGTTTTCTTCCCTGGAATTCGTCCGAAGCCAGAGCCTTGACATATGTTTTCATGTCGGAGGCCGAAAGTGTGGTGATCGCGTCATCAGAACCGGTTGATTCTTTCGTGGAACAGGCAGAGATAAGGCAGGCGAAGCCGAGGATACAGATAATCCGGGAATGCATAGGCGTTTAGGTTTGGCTCTAAACTAAAGAAGAATTTGGGAAAGTCGGCGCCGCGGGTGTAATAAAAAATTGCCGTTGCCGGAGGAATATGCGTAATTTCCATTCATTAGAATCACCCATATCGGGGCCGTGATGAGGTAAACAAAACCAAAGGAAAAAGATGTATAGAAGAACATTTTTCCAGCGCACCGGACTTGCCTCCCTCGCTGTATTCTCCGGCGCGAGTGCTATCCAGTCTTGCGAACGCAAACCGGAGACGGAAATCAAATCGGAGTCAGGCGAATTTCCATTATCAGAGATTACGATTGAATCATTGCAGCAAAAAATGGAATCGGGAGAGCTGACTTCGAAACAAATTACAGAACGTTATCTGGAACGGATCAGAAGAGTCGATCGGGGCGGTCCGTTGTTGAATAGCGTAATCGAAATAAATCCGGATGCACTTTCCATCGCAGAAGAACTTGATCTCGAACGTGCTGAAAAGGGAATCAGAGGACCTCTTCACGGTATACCGGTTTTGATCAAGGATAATATCGATACCGGAGACAAGATGATGACAACGGCCGGGTCGCTTGCGTTGGAAGGCCATGTCGCCGAGCGCGACGCGCATATTGTCCGCTTGTTACGCGAGGCAGGTGCCGTCCTGCTCGGCAAAACGAACCTCAGTGAATGGGCGAATTTCCGGTCCACGCGTTCCAGCAGCGGGTGGAGCAGCAGGGGTGGTCAGACAAAGAACCCGTATGTGCTGGACAGAAGCCCGTGTGGTTCAAGCTCGGGATCGGGAACTGCGGTGGCGGCCAATCTTTGCGCTGTGGCAATTGGAACAGAGACTAACGGTTCAATTATGTGCCCATCGTCGATAAACGGAATCGTGGGAATTAAACCGACTGTAGGATTATGGAGCCGGACAGGAATCATTCCGATTTCCCATACACAGGATACCGCGGGCCCGATGGCACGTACCGTCAGGGATGCGGCCATCCTGCTGGGTGCATTATCCCGGGAGGATCAGGATGATCAGGTGACGCTCGTGCCCGGCCGGAAAGAGGTCCCGTCGGACTACACCGCGTTCCTGGATGTGAATGGACTGAAAGGTAAAACCATCGGCGTCGACAAGTCGTTAATGAAAGGCCATGAGGCCGTTGATAAATTACTCCGGGTTGCACTCGATCAGTTGCGGACTGGTGGAGCGACCGTTGTGGAAATCGATTTCCGGGACCGATTGAAAGACGTAGGCAAAGATGAGTTTGATGTGCTGAAGTACGAATTCAAAGATGGCTTGAACCGGTACCTGGGTTCGCATAACGGGAAAGTAAAATCGCTTGCTGACGTGATCGCATTCAATAACGAAAATGAAAGTGAAGCGATGCCGTACTTCCGCCAGGAGATATTGGAGGATTCAGAGGCGCTCGGCGATCTTTCCAGCCCCGAATATCAGGAAGCACTCACGCGTTTGCTTAAAACGACGCGGGGGGCTTTTGCTGATGTGTTTGGGCAACATAAACTCGACGCGATCTGTGGCCCTACAAACGGTCCGTCGTGGTGTATCGATCCCGTTAATGGCGATTCATTCACGGGCTACGGCATGTATTCACCGGCGGCCATCGCCGGCTATCCGTCGGTTTCTGTGCCGATGGGTATGGTTGCGGGTCTGCCCGTCGGACTTTGTTTTCTCGGGCTTGCCTACACGGAGCCGACGCTGCTTGGCATCGCTTATGCTTATGAACAGCTTTCGAAAAACCGTGTTCAGCCCGAGTTCAAAGAGAAGGTCTAAGACTTGTGTATAGATACATTGAATGTGGATTGTTA
>CBKWFZ010000821.1:0-2320 GCA_966673785.1 uncultured bacterium | reverse complement strand
ATAAAAATGGTCGCTGGTCGCGACGTCTGGTGGCACGATGAAATCAGGAAAGTAACTGCGCAATGCACCGCAGAGGAAATGGATGCGGAAGACATGTTGTTTATCCTTTACACATCGGGATCAACCGGGAAGCCAAAAGGCATGGTTCATACGTGCGGTGGATACATGGTCTACACGAACTATACATTCCGGACATGTTTTCGATACACCGAGGGAGATGTGTACTGGTGCACCGCTGACATTGGCTGGATTACCGGCCATTCATATATCTTGTACGGTCCGCTTTCGGCAGGTGCAACGACGGTCATGTTTGAAGGAGTTCCGTCCTGGCCTGATTGGGGACGCTTCTGGCAGGTCGTTGAGCGGCACCGTGTAAACATTTTTTACACAGCGCCGACGGCGATCCGATCGCTGGAGAAAGCCCCGCTCTCATTTGTAGAGAAAGCAGATCTCTCATCGCTCAAAACGCTGGGAACAGTCGGAGAACCGATCAACGAGGAAGCGTGGCATTGGTACGACAAGCATATTGGAAAGGGCCGGTGTCCAATCGTAGACACGTGGTGGCAGACAGAAACGGGCGGTTTTATGATTTCGCCCATTGCGGGTGTTACGCCGCTGAAACCGGCATTTGCAACGCTACCGTTACCCGGTATTCAACCTGCCGTGATGAATGAAGGCGGACTGGAAGTAATGGGCAACGGAATTGAAGGCCGGCTCGCGATCAAGTTCCCCTGGCCGGCAATGGCCCGGACGATCTATGGCGATCATCAGCGATTCAGGGAAACCTACTTCTCAAGCTACCCTGGGAAATACTTCACAGGCGACGGATGTCGCCGCGACAAAGACGGCTATTATCGCATCACGGGACGCGTTGACGACATAATTATCGTATCAGGTCACAATCTCGGCACTGCCGAGATCGAAAGTGCAATCGACGAACACCTGGACGTGTGCGAAACCGCCGTAGTCGGTTATCCACATGATATCAAAGGTCAGGGCATCTATGCATTTGTGATCTGCTACGATTCACCGAAAGAAGACGAAAAACTACGCGGTGAAATTCGTGAAACCGTTTCGAAGATAATCGGTCCGATCGCCAAGCCGGATAAGATCCAGTTTGTGAGCGGACTTCCAAAAACGCGTTCCGGTAAGATCATGCGACGAATTCTCCGAAAGGTTGCAGAGGGAGACACATCCAACCTGGGAGATGTCACGACGTTGCTGGATCCTGCTGTTGTTGAAGAGATCATTGCCGGCGCGCAGTGACACACAGCTAACCGACCACCAATAACCAGGACACGGCGAAACACGACTATACTGGTGGAAGAAGTTCCGCGCTGACCAAAGCATTTTCTATCTTTGGGGTCGGAATGAAGACAGCGCCTTTTCAAAGACCGTTATTGCTATCGCTTATCGTTTTGCTGATGCTGGGCATGCTGTCGTTCGTTCCCGCTTTTCAAGTCGGCAAATTCTCGTTCCGTACGGTCGACGTTCTTTTTTTCCTCGACGATCAGGCTGCTAACCCGGTTGCCACGACGGTAGCCGATTCCGCCGACGTGGCTGCAGACACCATATCATCCGTTGAAAAGGCAGACAGTGTAAATCAGACCGCTATCCCGGAAAAAGCCTGTGCCGATGGAATTACGTGTATGGAGGACTTTACTCCCGATAAAAGTGGGATCCGCCAGTTTCTGAACGCCCTGAGTGAACTTAAAACGAAGAACAGGAAAACGCCTGTGCGCATAGCGTTTTATGGCGACTCCTTTATTGAGGGTGACATCTTCTGCGGCAGTGTACGCGATACGTTACAAACGTTGTTTGGAGGACGGGGTGTCGGATTTGTCCCGATCACATCGCATGTGGTCGGATTCAGAAATACTGTGAAACAACAATTCGGAAACTGGAAAACATACTCCATTGTAAGCAAGTTGGATTCATCTGCGAACTATGAGATGGGGCCATCGGGGTATAGCTTCATTCCTGAAACCGACAACTGGGTGGAGTTTACTTCATCGCGACAACGCTACCTTAGGAAATTTGAAACGTTAAGACTCTACTACAAAAGTCGCGGCACGTCTTTTCTTCACTATACTTTCGATGATACAATGTATCGCGTGTCCGAGTTGAAGAAATCAAGGCGGTTGAGGGAATGGAAAAAGGAAAACATTCACGCGCGCCGGGTTGAACTTGAATTTGAAGATGTTGACAGCCTTGAAGTCTATGGTGTCAGCTTCGAGGGCGGAGCCGGTGTATACGTTGATAATTTTGGTATGCGCGGCAATTCCGGAATCGGCTTGTACTCCATTTCACCTGAAATGTT
>CBKWFZ010000820.1:0-2328 GCA_966673785.1 uncultured bacterium | reverse complement strand
CATACACCACCGCCGCCGAGGTAAAGTAATTCTCCTTCGTAGAGTAGCCTATGCGTTGATTCCATCCCAGTCCGGCGGTGAACCTGCCACTAAGCCGGTAACCGACGTAAGGGTTGATATCCAGGTTGAGGTTCTCGTTCCTGAGAATCTGCAGCGCCACGCCCGGGACCAGCCGCTCAATAAAGGGCTTGTTCTTCATAGGGTTCGGCGGACGTTTCCCGATTTCGCTAAGGCTGTTAAGGCTTTCGTATTTGGCTTTATATTTTGACATCTTCTCCATCGCAGCCTGCAGCGCCTGTTCCTTTCCGGCGAAATGATTGACCGCCTTTTTTACCACCTGTTGTTTTGCTTCCTCCTTCAATGCCTCGGGGTCCTTCATTTTCTCCGCCGCTTCCATGAATTCATTGTTCTGCACACCTTCTGCCAGTTGAAGCTGTTCCTGCACCTCACCCGCGCCAGCCACCTTTTGAAGGGACTGCTCCACCACGGCATCTGTATTGGTTTGCAGCTGCGATACAGAAGAAAGCGCTTCATTGCCTTTGCCGAGGTACTCCTTCACATTACCCATCTGATCGAATTCCGGAAGACGAATCGATTGATTGATCGACGACAATTCCGGAGAGAGGTCAAGATTGTTGAGTTCCGCGGCATCAAGCGCCGGCATTTCGGGAATACCGAGTTCAGCGAGCTGGTCCGCATTAAGATTCATGCCGGGCACATCCGGAACGTTCACATCCGGCGCACCGGGAATATCGAGATCCGGCACTCCCCCCGCCGGCACATTGGGTACATCAGGCATTCCGGCAACCCCCAGTTTTTCCCGAACCTTATCGCGCCAGGCCATTACCCGTTCGCGCGATTTGACAAGCAGACCATCTTTTCTTTCAGCGACTTCCTTCAGCAACGCATCTTTTTTTGCGACCAGGCTATCCAGCTTATCCTGAAGCCAATTGGTGGGAAGATCGATGTTGCGGAGGCTGTCGATGTGATGCGTGAGGTTGAGCGAATCAACATCAAACCGCGCCTGCACATTCGCGCGTAACGAATCCGACCAGACAATCACATTGATCGAATCCAGCGAGATGCGGGTGTGGAAGGCGTGTTCGAGGGAGTCAACGGTCGAGGGCGACTGCGCGAGGAGGTTGAGGGTGCAGGAAAGGAAAAAACAGGTTATAACAACGGTGGCTTTCATCTTAAGATTTCTGAAAGGTAATATCGGAAATTCTCCTGTTTTTCGGGCATTCAAAAGATGAATCCACCTAGAATCCGAATGAATTCATGCTTTCCATTTAACTCATTTAATGACCCCCTGGCGTGGCAGTGATATCGCTACAAATGCGACTGATTGATAAGGATTCTACGCCCGCGAGGGAGGCACCGTTTTTCTTCTGGCTCTGTTTGTGAACTCTAGGTAGTCGATAATCCGGCCGAATCTTTATCTCACCAACTGTTCATATTTTACTGATTGATCTTTATTTTTGGTAGGCTATTGTTGTTTGGCACCGTGACAGACTTAATTAGTTGTGGAAAAGGCTTTTTGACGCTAGAGAACGGAAAGGTATCTCCCAGTAAGAGTTTGCCCAGCAGTTTGGAACGGCGGTGATGTTAAAATCAAAAAAGGCTCATGCCTCGTAAACCCCTTCATGAACGTTTCCAGTAAGATCATATCACCTGCCGCTATAAATGCGCTTAAAGATGCTCTCACGCATATCTATTGGACTAAGGACGATCTAAAAAGATTTATCTACAACACAATTGCGAATGAGGCGATTGTTAACACTATAGATTGGGCTAATCTAAAGAAGTACGAGAGCGTTTCGGAACTTATCGACAGGATGTGCGCCCGAAAAGACATGTACCAAAACGATCTGATTGGGTTGTTCGAACAAGTAATCAATTTCAACGACTTCTCACATCTCAAGCGTTGGGAGGATGCCGACTTAAAAATCCAACGCGCGAAGGCCGCTGTTGAAGCTTTGCGGAGCCAGGCAAAAGGATACTTTGAGTTAGCGGAAGAAAAGAAGAAAAGCGAAGAGCGTAAGAAAGTTGTCCAGCAGAAAGTGCAAAACACAACTGCACTTAAAACGAAGCTCGATGAACTCAACCAGAAGTTCATGGAGATCGCTACGTCTTCAGACGCCCAGAAGCGCGGGTACGGGCTGGAAAAACTTCTTAACGAACTATTCACACTTTTTGACCTTGACCCAAAAGCGTCTTTTAAAAATCACCGGTGAACAAATTGACGGAGCCTTCACTTTCAAAGATGACGATTACCTGCTGGAAGCCAAGTGGCAAAAGGAACTTATAAATGCAGGCGATCTTTACAAG
>CBKWFZ010000819.1:0-2340 GCA_966673785.1 uncultured bacterium | reverse complement strand
CACCGTACTCATTAATTCGGGGTGATACTGAACGCCTACGAACCAGGGATGGTCCTTGAGCTCGACGATCTCCACCAGATTTGATTCCGGGTTCACACCAACCGCCTTGAGGCCGGCCTCCTCCATCTGATCCAGATACTTATTGTTGAACTCATACCGGTGGCGATGGCGCTCATGGATCACGGATTCGCCGTACGCCTGTGCGGCCTTCGATCCCTTCTTCAGCTTACAGGTATAGGCTCCAAGACGCATGGTGCCTCCTTTTATCGTTATCTTTTTTTGCTCCTCCATCATATCAATGACGGGGTGCTTTGTTTTCGGGTTCAACTCGGTCGTGCTGGCTTCCGGCAGATTCAGGACGTGCCGCGCGAACTCGACGACACAACATTGCATGCCGAGACAAATTCCAAAAAACGGAATGCGGTTTTCACGGACATACCGGATCGCCTCAATCTTCCCCTCAAGACCACGTTCCCCGAACCCGGGTGCCACGAGCACACCGTCGAGTCCTTCCAGATGATGCGTGACGGAGTCTTTGGTGATGTCTTCTGATGAGATCCACTTAACGTTCACCTTGCAGTCGTTCTGCGCCCCGGCGTGGACGAAAGCTTCGGCGATCGATTTATATGCATCCGGCAGGGATACGTATTTTCCGACAATGCCAACGGTGACTTCGTTGATAGGATTCTTGAGCCGCCCCAGGAACGTTTTCCATTGTTCCAGATCCGGCTCTTCCTTGGATGAAACCTTGAGTTTTGCGAGCACGCGTTCATCCAGTTTTTCCTTGCGCATCAGGATGGGAACGTCATAAATGGTTTCCGCATCCATTGCCTCAATTACGGAATTGAGATGCACGTTGCAGAACAAGGCAAGTTTTTTCCGGATGTCCAGCGGAATCGGTTTTTCGGTCCGGCAGACAAGAATATCAGGCTGGATCCCCGCTTCGAGCAGATCCTTGACGGAGTGCTGCGTCGGTTTTGTCTTTAGTTCCTTGGCGGCATTGAGATAGGGCAGGAGTGTGAGGTGGATAACGATGCAGTTATTCGGACCGAGATCCCATTTCACTTGCCGCACCGCTTCAATAAATGGAAGCGATTCGATGTCACCCACACAACCACCGATTTCGGTAATGATGAAATCGTATTCGCCACTTTCGCCAAGCAGGAAAATGTTGCGTTTGATCTCATCCGTAATATGCGGGATCACCTGGACAGTTTTTCCCAGATATTCGCCCTTTCTCTCCTTGGTTATGACATTGTTATAAATGCGGCCCGTGGTTACGTTATTCGCTTGTGAGGTGCGGACGTTGAGGAAGCGTTCGTAGTGACCGAGGTCGAGATCGGTTTCCGCGCCGTCCTCGGTGACGTAGCATTCGCCGTGCTCGTACGGGTTTAACGTCCCGGGGTCAATATTGATATAGGGGTCGAACTTCTGAATAGTAACCTTGAAACCTCTGGCTTGCAGCAGTTTAGCGAGAGACGCTGCGATGATGCCCTTTCCGAGGGACGAAGTTACGCCGCCGGTGACGAAAATATACTTGGCAGTTGATGACATAAATTGTTAAGGCCGCTGTAAAAAATCGGGGGCAAAGGTAGGGTTATCGGGCCAAACTTCAAGGGAAGAATGAACAATAAGCCGGGCGGAATGTCAGAAAGGCCGATGCAATTCGACGGCCGGAAATGCAGCAGATGCAAAAGTTTAGCTAGTTCGGCGTGCAAGTATTAAATTGCCGCTTATTTCGCGATTTTTTAGTTGCGGCGGCGGTTACTTTGAATTTTGATGACGAATAGACGGAAGTCTATAGGGTGCTAACGCTCCGTTGTCGCGGAACATGGCTTTGTCTACTGTTCAGGATTATTTTTTAAATGCCCTAACCTATGTCTCACGTTTTACGCGGAAGTTTTGTTGTCCTGTTCCTCACGCTGCTGGCAGCTATGGTCAACGACCTCCACGCCCAGTGTGTCGGACTACCTACCGTATCTACGCTCGGTAGTAACAAGTTTCCTGCTGGATTCTGTTCGCCTGTAACATCACGGGTCACATACAACGTCGCCTTTCTTTCCAATGTTCCAAACGGTACGATTGAGATCGTTATCGACTGGGGTGACGGTACGACGCAGATTCTTCCCCGCGCCACCGGTACCAATTCATACAGTGCCGATGTCACGCACCTTTTTCCGGTGGACAGTGATTGCGAGTTTCTCGTAACAATGGCACTCCGGTATAACGGTGTTATTTGTCCTACGACCCGTCAGATACAGAAGGTTGCATCGTGGCGAACGGATGCCTTCAACGGCGGAAACGTGCAGTTAATATCTCCGGTGACCAACACGAACGAAC
>CBKWFZ010000818.1:0-2341 GCA_966673785.1 uncultured bacterium | reverse complement strand
TCACGAACTTCCGGATTGTCGATATTGAGATCAGGCTGGAAGTCATAAAACCGGTGGTGATACCACGCGCCCGCTTTTTTGTCGTATGTCCACGTTTGTTTCTGGACACCGGGGAACACCATTCCTTCATTCCAGTTTTCCGGTTTTTTTTTCTCCCATACATACCAGTCGCGCCGCGGGGAATCGGGATTGCTCCGGCTTTCCTGGAACCAGGGGTGCCGATCAGAGGTGTGGTTAACAACCAGGTCCACAAGAACTTTGATCCCACGCTTGTTCGCTTGCTCAATGAACGAAACGAAGTCGCCTCCTGATCCCAGCTTTGGATCAACCCCATAGTAGTCGCTGACATCGTAACCATTGTCCTTGTTTGGTGTGACGTAAAAAGGCGCAAGCCAGACTGCATCGACGCCGAGCGCGTGGAGATAATCCAGTCGATGTGCCAGACCCTGGAAATCACCGACGCCGTCGCCGTTGAGATCCATGAACGTTTCGACATCAAGGCTATAGATCACTGCGTTCTTGTACCATAAATCGTTAATCATTTCTTATCCGGTTTTTTCAGACACGCATAAATTTTAAAACCTGCTACCGTGCGTGCAGATTTTTGAGTCATAGGAAAGAAAACTGATCAAATCTTACAGGCGCTTTGCTTGCGTAAATTTTGCAACACGGGTAAACCTTTGACCGGGCGGTTTCATTCGTCGGCGGGAGTAGCAACTCATCGGTTACACGCATCCATTTAACGTGACATCAAAATGACGCAAGTTTGTGTCGGTCAACGACCGGCGGTGTCCGCGTGATTTTCATGGCTGATTGCATCCCATTTCTACATGCGCTGATTTGCCGCCTACTTTTAACTTACTGGCTACCCGCTGGTGTCTATTTTTGAAACGTCAATCGGGATAGCGGACAGCTGCGAGTGACGAACCTAACTTTTTGTACAACCATCAGACCCCGTCGTCAATGAAGAGAACGCTACTATTCCTCCTGCTGCTGGCTATCGCAGCACCATCCTTTGCTCAACAGGTTTTTAAGACCACCCCAACCAGTGTCATTGGATTTCTTGAGTATCTCCCTTCCAACTACCACACGAATTCCAACAAGTATCCGATCGTCATTTTTCTGCATGGCATCGGAGAGCGCGGTCCGAATTCAACCGATCCTGCAATTTTACAGGGTGGCGCGTCACTACTCGCAAAGCTCGGGCCTCCCAAGCACGTCAATAATGGCCATCAGTTTCCCTTCATCCTGATTTCGCCGCAGCTGAAGAACAACTACGGAAACTGGCCAGTCTGGTATGTCATGGAGGTAATTGACTATGTAAAGACGTATCTCCGTGTCGATGAGCGGAGAATCCATATCAGCGGACTGAGCCTCGGAGGGGGTGGAGCGTGGACGATGGCCCAGACCTATCCTGAGTTGTTTGCGTCCCTTTCGCCCGTGTGCGGAGGATACAACGCCCCGTCCAAGGCTTGTGCGATTGCAGGTGAGAATCTGCCCGTCTGGGCATTTCACGGCGATGCAGATCCCACTGTCGGCGTTAGTAAAACCATCAACATGGTGAACGCGATTAATGCCTGCGTTCCAGCGCCAAGTCCGCTTGCCAAGATGACGATCTATCCGGGTGTCAAGCACAATGCCTGGGACCGCGCATATGCACCTGACCATACGTATCATAATCCGAATGTTTATGAATGGTTGATGAAATACACCAATACGGTCAACGGCACGAACAAGATTCCGGTCGCGAATGCCGGCACGGACCGCTGGACCACCGGAACAAGCTATACCATCACGGCCTCCGGGACGGACGCTGACGGAACGATTGCCTCGTATGCATGGCAGAAGATGAGCGGCCCCTCGTGTACCCTCGGTGCGACGAACGCGAAATCGCTTTCAGTCTCTGCCCTGAAACAAGGCACCTATCTCTTCAAGGTGACGGTTACGGACAATGCCGGCGACACCGACAGCGATTACATGACACTGAATGTCCACAGCGCCCCGGTGGCAAATGCCGGAGCCGATGTGGCCATTACCCTTCCGACCAGCAGCGTCGTGTTGACCGGATCAGGCACAGACGCCGATGGCACCATCGCGTCTTACAACTGGACATTCGTCTCTGGTCCGGTTACACCGACCCTTTCCGGCACAACTTCGAAAAGTGTGTCCGTTTCGTCTTTGAACACGGCAGGTAATTACACGATGCAGTTGCAGGTGAAAGACAATCGCGGCGGGACAGGCACTGACAGAGTCGTTATTACCGTCAACAGTTCCACCAAGCGCACGGTGAACAATGCTCCGGTGGCAAATGCCGGCAGCGATGTCGCTATAACGCTGCCGA
>CBKWFZ010000817.1:0-2342 GCA_966673785.1 uncultured bacterium | reverse complement strand
TGGCGGCACCGCTGGCAGCAATAGCCATCCAGTGGTACCTCGAACAATATGCGTACAAAGCCGACATTGGCGTGTGGCTGTACCTCAAGGCCGGACTTTTCGCCAGCGCGTTAGCGGCATTCACCCTGGGTTATCAATCCATCAGGGCGGCTAGAAATAATCCGGTGGAGTCGTTGAAGTGCGAGTGAGCCCAGATAGGGTAGACGTTACATCGTTTCTTTTACGTTCACCCGAGGTGGGAAACCAGCTTGTATCCTTTGCCGTGAACATTCGTTATCCGAAGCTCAGGATCGCCGCTCAACTTTTTGCGAAGTTTCGATACAAACATGTCCAGGCTGCGGCCGGTGATGACGCCTTCGTTTATCCAGACCTCCTGCATTAATGTTTCGCGGGAAATCAGTTCGCCGAAATTCTGGTTAAGCAATTCAAGAATCCTGCATTCCTTATCGGTGAGGGCAATGACCTCACTGTCTAGTAACAAACGCTGATTCGTTACATCGAACAGGAATCTTCCGAGCTGAGGCAACTGCGAAACGGGTGCTGCTATCGTAACGGTGTCGTGCTTTTTCACCGGAGCCAGTATTTGCCCGAAACGTACAACGACCAACGTGACACCTAGGAGGACAAGCATGCCGCTGCCTACAATGCTAATTAAGGGATGGTCGAAGGTTGCCGGCCCGAGTGTTGCCGCTTTCGTAACGGCGAGCGGATTATCATCTGGCATTGCCCGGGTGGCTTCAATCGGATGATCAGTATTTGTCCCGGTGCCAGGCTCCTTCGGGTGCTCTTCTTCCTCCCCGGTGGCGACGTGAGATCCGGGTTCTTCAGCGACATCGGCAACTTTCGATTTGTTCGGCAGTGCTTTCTTCGATTCAGCCTCCGCATACAGCTCAGCAAAGGCAAACTCAATCGTGTAACAGCCTGGTGCCTGATTTCTGCCGCTGCAAGCCAGTATGTCGGGGGAAGAACCGTTTACCTCAAAGCCATAGACTATGTAACCGTGGTTGCAGTCATGAACAGTAACCGTGTAGCCGGAAGGGAAACGTGATTCGGGAAGCAAGTCATGAGTCAGCTGCCAAAGCGAGTCATGACTAAAAACAAATTCGTTTTCGAAACTAAGTAAGAAGGTGCCCTCCCTGACCTCGGTGACCGGCATAACGCGTGAGCTTGAGTCACCCGCCTGCAGCAACAACCGGTGTCCGATCTGGCGGATAATGAGGTTGATCTGCTTTGCGCGCGAGGCGCGATCGGGGTGTGCCGCAAAAGCTGACACGCTGAAAAAGATAGCCATCAGCATGACGGAAATGCCACACTTTACTACCAACCGGTCGATGAAAAAGCGCATATAAGCAGAATTTACAAGCATTTACACTTCTTTTTACAATTCATTTACAATGATAGCCAGTACCCCTGCGTAGGTTTCGGTAACGAAGTTAAGACGATAAAACAGAATTTGCTTGCGAAACTTTTGACGATCCTTTTTCGCCGGGCAGGTTTTGAACTGACTTTTTCAATCACATAAACCCAAATTACCATGAGCTTCCTACATCTCGCACTGTCCCTCTGTATGCTGAGCCTCCCTGCCACTGGTCCGGCCATCGAGCATCCGGCCGCTGCTCCGACAAACGTAATGGAACCCGGTGTCGCCAGTTCAGACAGCGAAAATTTTAGTGCAGCGGTCGCAACCAACATGATCCTCCGGTCAAAAGATGGCGGTCAGACCTGGCAGGACATCAGTCACGGTCTGCCTGTAAATGAACAGCTGGAAGATTTTTTCGGCGGCGAGTCAGCAATCTATTTGCGTACGCAAAACGAATTCTATCGAAGAGAGAACAATAGCGAAACACCGGTCTGGAAGAAAGTGAATGATCGCGATCAAAAAATCGATTGTACAGCACTATTTCGTTCACGAATCATCCTTTACAATTTTGGAGGCCGGCTCTATCAAAGTACGTCTACCCAGGGGAGTTGGTTGACATCTTATGCGACAGCTCAGTGCCAGGCCCCGATTCGTACGATTTTTGAAACATCTGCGGGAACGCTATTTGGGGCAAACAACAACGGCCTTTACAGATCGGTGGACGGGGGACAAAGCTGGAACTACGTGCGGCATGAAGGGGGCATGGAGATGGCTGAGTCAGACGGCATTCTTATCGGTACAAGTCAGCAAGGTATTCTGCGTTCGACAGACGATGGTGAACACTGGGAATGTGTCATCCGCGAGGGCGGGGTGGGTATCGCTGTTGAGCCTATCGCGGGTGGATTTGCGGCCATTGCCTATAACACAACATCCGAATCGCGGCGGATACACGTTTCATTCGACGGTGGGCAAACCTGGAAAG
>CBKWFZ010000816.1:0-2343 GCA_966673785.1 uncultured bacterium | reverse complement strand
TTTTAGTTACGAATTAAAAAGTAATACCTGAACTGCAAACTTTTTCATCTCCTCTCTCATCATACGACTAAGTTGAAGGCGTTCTGGAAAGAAGTAAAGAGATCGGGAGTGCTCCGGAGAGAGGATTAAAAAACAAAAGGCTCCGACATTTTCGGAGCCTTAAGAAGAAGTGCACTCGCAGGGATTCAAACCCCGAACCTTCTGATCCGTAGTCAGATGCTCTATTCAATTGAGCTACGAGTGCAGTAACTAAAGCCGGCCCGCCAGGCTCAGCGCGATATTTCTTCAGTACTTTAGAACTTTTTCGGGCATCGTTCAATCAAAGATTGAGCTTCGGCCGTCCCAGGTAACTGATTTTTGGGAGTGCAAATGTAAAGAATTAATCAACTTGGCAAAACAAATTGGTTTGGCCCTGCCAACAAAAAAGCTATTTTTGGGGCCTGTTTTAGATTTTTATCCATTGCAAATGAATAGATTCTTAGTCCTGATCTGCGTTCTTTTCGTTTCCTTAACCGTTTATGGCCAGACCGCTGAAAAGCGAAGTACAACCGCACGACCGGACCTGCCGGGGACTTTTACCCTGGAATTTGGTTTTAACCGAGGCCTCGACGCTCCCGAGCGCTTTGATCTCGGACTTTTTGGATCCCGCTCGCTGAACATCTATTATCAGTATGAAATGCGGATTCTTAAGTCGCGCTTCAGCTTTGTCCCCGGAATCGGACTAAGTCTCGAACGCTTCAAGTTTAGAAATGGCGACATTCTCACTTTCCCGGCTGATAACCGCGATTCAGTTATACTTCTTCCAGTCTCTGAACATCAGATCCGCACACTCAGAAAGAGTCAGCTGATTACTAATTACGTCGAGATACCGCTTGAGCTTAGGTATACCACGAATCCCGACGATCCGGCCCGAAGCTTTAAAATCTCCATTGGCGGCCGGGTCGGCTACCTGTACGACGCGATGACCAAGATCAAGTTCAAGGACGATGGCGAGATGAAGCAGGTAAAGGACAAACAGAACTTCAACCTCAACAGGTTCCGGTATGGTGTGTCTGCAAAGGTAGGCTTTGGAAACTTTGCCCTGTTTGGCTACTACAACCTTACGCCGCTCTTCAAAGAAGGGGAAGGGTTCCATAACATGGGACAACCGATCGACTTCAACACCTTCACGGTCGGCCTCTCTCTTGCAAGCTTCTAACCCGTCTATTTCCCCATAAACCGCGCCTTGCGTTTCTCCAGAAATGCACTCACACCTTCTTTGTAATCATCAGAATTGCCTGCAATTTCCTGGCAGTAGGCTTCGTATTCCAGCGCGTCTTCCAATGTTCCGGTCATGGCACGGTTCAGCATCTTTTTGATCAGACCAACGGATCGCGTAGGGGCATTTACGAAATAAGACACGTATTCACCGACCGCTGTATCGAGTTCCGATGCAGGTACGGCTTTGTTAATCAGACCCATATTCGCGGCATCCGCGGCCTTGACGCGGGTACCCATCGTGGCCAGCTCAAAGGCCCGCGCCATGCCCACCAGCCGCGGCAAAAACCACGACGAACCAGAATCGGGAACCAGTCCGATGTTGATGAACACTTCAATAAACGTCGCCTCCTCCGCGGCGATAACCAGATCACATGCAAGCGCCAGCGAACAGCCTGCGCCCGCGGCCACTCCGTTGATCCTGCCGATAACAGGCTTAGGCATATTCCGGATACCCAGTATGATCGGATTGTAACGCTTATGCAGCGAATCCATGAACGATCGTTTCTCTCCGGGAGGCGCCGCCTTTAGATCCTGCCCTGAGCAGAAGGCCTTACCTTCGCCGGTCAGCACGACAACGCGGGCGCTGTCATCACGGGTCACCTGCCGGAGCGCATCCTGCAGTTCAAACGTGATTTCATCGTTCAGTGCGTTATAAACTTCAGGGCGATTGAGCACTATTGTGCACACGCCTGAATCAACCGAGTACTTCAAGAATTGATAAGCCATGGTCCGGTAAGGTCAGTCTTTGCCGGATAAGGTAGGAAAAAACTAATAACGGAAAAGGTAGGAAACCATAAAAAAACCGGTCCCGAGACCAAGGACAGAACCGACGATCACCTCGCGCAATGAGTGCACCTGAAGCTTGAGCCGTGCGGACATCACAGCTCCCGCAAAAAGTATTGCGACAACAAGCGGATAAAAAAACACCGACGTCTCGGTGATGTTATTCAGCGGTAACAGTATTCCGATAAAACCCCATATTCCTATCGTGTGAACACTAACCTTGTAAAACAGCGTGATCACGGTGGAAACGATTACAAGGGCATTGATCACAATCAGGAATTTAAGAAAGTTATCGTTGAG
>CBKWFZ010000815.1:0-2355 GCA_966673785.1 uncultured bacterium | reverse complement strand
TCGAGTGTTTTGGTTTGTCAACCTGTGATCCCGCTGGGATTCGAACCCAGGACCCATACATTAAAAGTGTATTGCTCTACCAACTGAGCTACGGAATCTTGATTCGCTAAAGCTTTCCGGACATCATCTGAATCGCTTTTCGCTTTATTTCGCTCCCGGCGCCTTCCATATTCGGGTGGAAAACCACTGAGCGCTCTTGTCTTTGCAATTACAGTGTGTTTTCCGTAATTGAGGTCGCAAAGGTAACAGAAGATGAAAAAAATGCAATGCCGGGTTCTAAAAATTATTGCCGTTTCCCTGTTTTTCATAGGCACTGCAGTCACTGATACTTATAGCCAGGTGGCAACTTACCGCCTCCAAACGGCTGATTCTCTTTTTAATGCCAAGCAGTTCACCCAGTCTCTCGAACACTACAAAACTATTCTCGACAAGGGAGAATATACCCCCTCCATGTTGCTTAAAATGGCATTTGTCGAGGAGGGTCTTAACCGCGTGGGGGAAGCGCTTTACTACCTTAACCTGTATTACCTGGCTACCGGCGACGATGCAGCCCTCAGCAAGATGCAAAGCCTCTCGCAGAAGCATCAGCTCGCGGGTTATGCCGTGGATGAAACCGGGCAGGCAATGATTGCCTATCAGGAGAACCATGACCGTATTTCGCTTGCTGTTGCCGCCGTGCTGCTGCTGCTGGTAAGTGTAGCGGCTTTCCTTTCCCGCAGGAACCAGAAACCGGCACCGGTGCTTATTACGGCGCTGCTGATCGCCGGATTGTTTGCCGTGCACCTCTCAAACCGCGACGACGCCACACGTGTGATCGTTACCGGCGAAAACAATTATCTGATGGCCGGCCCGTCGGGTGCCGCGCCCGTTGTGGCGATTATCGGCGGCGGACACCGTTTCGAGATCGAAAGCCGTGAAGACGTATGGGTGCAGGTCCGCTGGAAGGGGAAAACAGCGTTTATCCGCGAGCAGCGCGTGCTACCGGTTCAGCTCTGATTCACCACCCCGCACCACCGACACCACGCCCTTGAATTCGCGGTTGGTAAACCTCAGTTGATAGAAATAGACGCCGGAGGGTTCTCCCTCGGCATACCATCGGAAGTCGCGGTCGGCGCTTGTGAACACTTCCCGGCCCCACCTGTTCATGATCACGATATTCTGGAACCGGCCCGCGCAATTGTCAACCGGAAGGATGTTCACGAGGTTGCCGTCCACAAGCTTGACCATGGCAAAAAAGCTGTTCAGGTCGTCTGTCTTGTTCGGGGTGATCACATTCGGTGGAATGAACTCTTCGCCGCTTTCGCGGTCCTTGATGGTAAGCCGGAACGAAAGGGTATCCTGCTTTGAAGAGAAGCAGCGGTCGTCGAACACGCGGAACTTGAAGCGGTAGCTGTTCTCATAAATGCCGTTTTGGAATATCTCGCAGCCAGGCGCCCAGCTTAAGGTTCCTGTAACCGGTGATTGTGAAGCCTCGGTTGTAAACGTGAAGCCCTCGGGCAATACCGTTCCTGCAGCGCTCATGATTTCCATCGTAAGCAGGTCGCGGGGCACGACATCGACATCGGTGCCAATAAGGGGAACATTGAGGTCTTCACCCAACGTCACGGCTATTTCAACATCCTCGGATTCACCGTTGATCGTCAGGTGTGGCGCGTTGTTATCAGGGGGCAATACCTTAAGGCGTACATCAAGTGTATCGGCAAGGTAGTAACCACACAGGTTTTCCTTGTCGGTGACGATCAGATAAAAATCAAACGTATCCTTTTGCTTCAGGTCGATCTTGTCACAGTCAAGGTACCAGCTGAATGGCGCCGGGGTTGGAACGCTTGTATTGCCGTTGAGGGTCCGGTCAGGATATGTGCCTCCATACAGCGGCAGATCGAAGTCCTTGCCCACGCCGGTAACCTCAAGCTTGTCATTGTCGGCATCAGAAATCAAGGTGTTAAACTGTAATGTAGAGTACAGCTTATGGCTGAGACTGATCTTCTTGCGCGGCTTGTCGGGCTCGTATTCGATCAGCGGATCATGAAAATCGGGAATGTTGCGCTTGAGATTGAAGTGCAGCGTATCATTCGGCGTGACATCGCAGAGGTCGCGATCATTCAGCTCAAAATAGAAGTCGAACTCGCGGTGTACACTGAAATCGTAGAGGTCGCATTCCGTGTTCCACGTCAGTTCCGCTTCCACGCGTCCGGGTGCGATTTCGTTTATGGTCCAGTTTAACCCATAGGTTGCGAAATCGGCTGCAAGCGCGGGTGGAATAATTTCAAGTTCATCATTGTCAGCATCCGTTCCGGTAAACGTAACTTTGAACGGGACGCCGCCTTCCGTAACCGTCGCGTTCACTTCTGATGG
>CBKWFZ010000814.1:0-2368 GCA_966673785.1 uncultured bacterium | reverse complement strand
GGAAAAGAAACAAGAAAGCTTGCGAGAGCCAGTGTATAAATATAACGTTGCACGCGACTGATTTCGCGGTCGGACTTTTTGACAACCATCGCGACAGATTGCATGAATGAAATGTACTTTTGCTGTTCGGGGCAATATTCGTAAATAGAACTGCATGGCAACACCCCGATTTCTCTGGTTGCCAAATGAAAATATGGGGGATTTTGATCTTATTATAATCGGCGCAGGACCTATCGGACTGGCGTGCGGCATAGAGGCAAAAAAGGCCGGCTTGTCACACGTGATCATTGAAAAGGGGTGTCTTGTAAACTCGCTTTACAATTACCCGCTGAACATGACCTTTTTTTCAACCTCGGAGCGTCTGGAGATAGGAGGTGTGCCCTTCATTTCGCATCTGCCAAAACCAAATCGCTTCGAGGCGCTTGAATACTACCGCAGGGTGGCGATGTCATGGGAATTAAATCTCCGGCTATACGAGCCCGTTTCGGAACTCGCGCGTACGAACGATGGATTCGTGGTCAACACCAAAAAGGGAACGTACCGCGCATCGAATGTCATCCTGGCCCTGGGCTTTTACGATTTGCCATTCTTGTTAAATGTTCCGGGAGAAGATCTTCCGAAGGTGCTGCATTACTACAAAGAGCCGCATCCCTTCTTTGGACAAAAGGTCGTTGTTATCGGCGCCGCTAATTCAGCGGTGGACGTTGCGCTGGAGACCTGGCGTAAAGGCGCCGAGGTTACCATGGTAATTCGCGAATCGTCAATTCGCGAGAGCGTCAAATACTGGGTTCGCCCCGACATCGAAAACAGGATCAAGGAGGAATCGATAAAAGCCTATTTCAATTCAACGGTGGTAAACATTACCGACACGCACGTCGATATCAAAACTCCTGAGGGTGAAAGCCGGCTACCCAACGACTTCGTACTCGCGATGACTGGCTATCAGCCACCGTTTGATTTTATGTCGCGTGCCGGCATCACATTTCAAGACGACGAATTTCACACCCCCGTTTACGATGAGAAAACCATGGAAACCTCGGTCGAGGGATTGTACCTAGCCGGCGTAGTTTGTGGTGGATTAAAAACCAATAAGTGGTTCATCGAAAACTCGCGCGTTCACGCGGAGATGATCGTCGGGCACATTGCAGAAAAACGAGCCCGCCGATCAGGTAAACCTGCTTAACACCGATAGCACCTGCTGATAATAGCCGCCACCGAAGAGGTTGACATGCACCATCAGCGGATACAGATTATAAATGGAAAACCGCTGCTGATAACCCGGCGCAAGCCTGGCCTCCTCGTTGTATGCATCGAAAAAACGATCGCCAAACCCTCCAAAAAGCATCGTCATTCCCAGGTCGACTTCTGGATGCCCGTAATATACGGCGGGATCGATAAGCGCCGGTTCGCCTGTGGAATTTACCATTACGTTTCCGGACCAAAGGTCACCGTGTAACAACGCTGGCGACGTCCCGGTAAGAATTTCAGGCAACCGTTGATACAGCTTTTCAAGCTTAAGCCGAAGCGAGGCGTCTCCAATACCACGATTCCGCATAAAGGCGAATTGCTTTTCAAGACGTTGATGTATGAAAAATTCCACCCAGGAAACGGATGGAGCGTTGTACTGCGGCAATGACCCGATATAATTCGTGTGATCAAGGCCAAAGCTTTCCCCTGAGGACGTGCGATGAAGATGAGCAAGACTTCGGCCCAGTTGCTCCCAATAATCACTTCGACGCTGCCTGGAATCAATGTGCGTCATCACAATAAACTGGAAAGCGTTCTTTTCACCGGTACCGAGAACAGCGGGGATGTCAATTGCGTCGGCGTTGGCGAGCAGTTTCAATCCCCGCGCTTCCGCTTCGAACATCTTCGGAAAATTTTCAGCCGAATTCCATTTGAGAAAAAACCTGGCCTCTGACGTTGTCAGAATTCCGCCGTTGTTTATGCAGCCACCCGAAACGGGGACAAACGTTTCCACTTGAGGCCGTATACCCAAGGCGTTGTGCAACACATCGGTAACACCGTCAAGCACATCCTGAGGTAACCCGGTCATTTGCGATCAACCATAAGCTTCACGCCGGCAAAGAAACCGACCCCGGGAGCGACATTGTAATGGCGTCCCCCAAATGCATTGAGATCATTACCGAGACTGTACGTTTCATCAAGGAGGTTATTCACGCCTCCGAAAATCTCATAGCGCAGACCATCCTTCATCATGCCATCAAAACCAACGCGCGTATTGATCAGAAAGTACGGCTCCGAAAACGAGGTATTGGCGTCATTCAGCGGAATATGATCTGTATAAATAGATGTGACATTCAGATACAACCCGTTACGAATGCTCACGTCAGCTCCCAGTGAAAAC
>CBKWFZ010000813.1:0-2368 GCA_966673785.1 uncultured bacterium | reverse complement strand
ACACCTCCAGACGCTTCTGGAACCGGAACACCGCCACGGTTCCGATCACCGGAGCGTCGGCGGGAATATGAAACTTTTCGCGCACTGCTTGTCCGGATTCCAGTCCCGGCGCAAAGTGATCCGTATTGACGCCGTTAAGTACGACATGTAACGGAACACGCAAGTTTCGTTTGTGCTTTCTCACCGATTGCGCGACATCCTCCGAAACGCATACAAGTGCACTCAGCCAGTTCATGGACGCCAGATTCATCGTGCGTGTAGCGATGTGGTAGCGTTCCTGCTTATTGTGCTCGGTGTAAATGACAGGAACGCCGGTGATACGTCCGGCGATGCGAGCCACGATACCAGCCCACGGAAGATGTGCATGGATGAGCTGAATTCGATGTTCGCGAATGTAGGCTACTACCCGGCGGGTTTGCAGTATCAGGGCAATGTTATTGTTTGCGGGAATACACGTCACTTTGCCGCCGGCGTTATGAATGTCGGCAACCATCTGGTCTTTCCAGGGGAGGAAATACAGGTAATGAAATTCATAACGAGCCTTGTTATGCAGCTTGAGCGTCTCCGGCAGTAACATTTCGGCACCGCCACGGCCCAGGGACTTGATGATATGCAGTATTCGAATCCGGTCTTCCATTAAAAAATCTCACCCGTTTCCGATAAGCGAGCGAGGGGGACAAAAATCTCAAGAACTAATCGTTTCCTGTTTAGCGCTTCATCAACTTGCGAATTACTACACCTTCAGACGTTTTCACTTTGGCGAAGTACACGCCGGGTAAGTACTCAGTCGTTTCCACGTCGACGCGACTGGTAAACACATAGGTACTCAAGCGTTGACCGCGTGCGTCAATGATTTCTGCGACCGCGGGGTCCGACGAGGCAACTTCAATCGTAAACCGCGATGTGAACGGATTAGGATAGGCGTGCACAAGTTCTTCGGGTGTCTGCTCGCGACCGGGCTGAGTTGTCAGTAAAAATCGATTCTGAATGACACCGGCCTGTTGCGCATGGAAGCGATAACCATCGCCACTGCTCACTGAAACAGATACACCAGTTAGTTTGTCCTGCAGAAAAAGTTCTTTCGAGAAGGGGAACTCACTATGGTTGGGAAAGCTAATGACGAACTCTCCAGCGGCAGGAACCGTGATCTGCAGCGGAACCTCTTCGTTTGCATCCATCTCACGGATCGTGTGCATCAACAGAGGCGAGGCCTCCCGGTCAAGCAGCGAAATATTAAATCCTTCGAGCATTTCAATCGGTATCGGATAGGCATCAAGCATCTGGTCAAAAGCTCGTGTAGCCTCCGAATGTAATTTAAAAAAAGCCTTGCGCATTCCCTGTTCCCCGTGAAGGGCTACGATCAATTGCCGTGATTGTTCGGGCGATCTGCTACGGTAATAGCTGCCGCCCTTGATGTTCGTTTTAGCTTGTTCGTTTATTTCAATTGACGGGTTACCGGCGTAAGCATAAACCCAAAATCCCTGGCCGGTGGCAATGACGCCGTTGGTCAGGTCACCCGAGTTATCAACATAATTGTAATAATTCCAAACTCCGCCGGAACCGGCTACTTCGACACCGACGGTTGACGACACGTTCTGTAGTGTCCATCCGGAACCACCATCCCAGACTATCGCCGAGGGATACGGGTTACCCACGAGATTCCAGCCATCGCCGGCGGGATTCGGAGGCGTCGAATTTCCCCGGACCACCGGAAGATCTATTGCGCCTGCGTTGATCACTCCGGTAAAATCAAGATTGACCACACCGTCTACCCACATGTACGCGCTGTACCCACGACCTTCTTCTAGTGTGTAGGTTGTTGACTTGGCCGGGACTACGCGGAAGCGATCATTAGGGTCCGTGTTGATCATTAGTGGATCATAGTAACGAAGCGAAGTCGTTGCGACCTTAAAATCGTCTTTAAGGTCAGCCAGAGGCGTGTTTTGAACAGGGGATGATATAAACCGCCAATTTTTTCCGATCGCGCCCATGTATCGCTGAACGATGACATTGCCGGTAACGCCGGCTCCTGCAGGCAATGCCCCGATGGCGGCATCAACGGCGGGTTTATCGCCTGTTGATAACAGTACGAGGTTACCGTTCGAATTGAATGTAGTTGCCGATTGAATGTCCAGCAGGTTTCTGAGACTGGCCAGAGAGGTCAATGTTACAGATCCCGAGGGTTTATTGACAGTAATGTTATGGAATGTTGTTCCTGACCCAAAGATCGACTGATCGGTTGCTCCCGTCAAAACAATGGTGCTCAGATTGGGCTGTAATGTTCCTGCCGCATCAACGGTCAGGTTACCAGTAATCGTGATATCCTCGTCGGGGAAACTGGCCGTTGCTCCACTCTGGACGATGACAT
>CBKWFZ010000812.1:0-2369 GCA_966673785.1 uncultured bacterium | reverse complement strand
AGTGGCCGCACCGAGGGTTGCGTTAAGGACTGATCGCTTCTTCTTTCCCTTTCTCGCTTTCTTATAATCCTGGTTCAGCTTCTTTTGATTCTCATCCAGCTGTGAGAGCAGAATGTACGCCGCAAGCAGACTGTTCCGGTACTTTGTAAACTGCAGAGCGTCCTTTTCCATCAGGTTCTCCGTGTCCATCACGCGGATCAAGACCTTTTTTTCAGTTCTGTTATTGGTTACATCGAGGACGAAGAAAGTGATGTCAAGGTCGGTATACTTTCTGACGTCGTCGGTATAGTGATATCCGGGTGTCCAGATAAACTCGTATTGCACAGGGGTATTTTCCTTGAGTACCGACTTCGGGATCTGGAGATCACTGGCGATCATACCGGCGCTTCGCACGTTGTCGTCGCCATTAGGATCGCTGAGGTAGATCTTGAGATTGAGTGGCTCGTCTTCCTTTATTACGAACATTGAATCGCCGGGCACGATCAGCAGCTCCGGGGGAAGATCCATTTGCGTTTGTGCGATGCGCAATTTGCCGGCGGTCTCCGACTTGTGAGGCTGATCCTGAACGATGAATCCGACAGTATACGGCTTGTCGCGCATGGCATGGAACTGGTTTCGGGAGGGAGCCCAGCTGAACTGGCCACTTGCGGAAAGCGCTGCGCCTTCGGGCATCTGCGAAAGAATGGTTTTGAATACAATCGGGTCGCCGTCGGGATCATACACGTACTCGGGCGGAAACTGGTAGGTATTGCGACTCGACTGCTTGACGTAGAATGCCGGCAACTCTTCGACTACTGGCGGGCGATTGACGTGGTGGACCGTAAATGTGATCGTCTTGCGGACATGACTCGTGTCGGAAAATTTCGCTTCGAAAATGACCGAAACATCCTTTGTTTCCTCCAGGCGATCGACAAAATCGTAGGATGGCTTCCATTCGAATCTTCCCAGGGAATCAAACCGCATGTTGGTCCCTTCCGACCCTATAAGCGAGTAGGAGACCGAATCATCAGCAGTCGCGCGAAGCTGAAATGTGAGTGTTTCATCCTCGCGGAGTATATTCCATCCTTCCTTTTCCGGAAAAACAAGTTCGTGCTGAGCCTGTGCGAAAAAAATTGTCCCAAAAAATACGAGGAACGTAGCGATGTTTTGCTTCACGTAAGGTTGTACAGGTTTAAATGCGCCGTAAATTTAGCAGGTTGATTTCTCTTCCGCATGCCGGTTACAAAAAAGAAAAGCCCCGATAACTTTTTTGAGGATGTTTATTCCGTCGTAAAGCTTATTCCAAAAGGACGGGTTAGTACCTATGGCGCGATCGCTGCATTTCTCGGGGCAAAATCCAGCTCACGAATGGTAGGATGGGCCATGCATGGATGTCCGCGCGGAGTTCCGGCCCATCGCGTTGTAAACCGTATTGGCCTCCTCACAGGAAAGCACCACTTCAAAACACCGGGTGAAATGGAACGCCGGCTATCCAGAGAGGGTGTAAAAGTGGTCGATGACCGGGTGAAGAACTTCAAAACGTTATTCTGGGATCCCGCGCGCGAGCTTCAGATCTGAAATTTCCTCTTCCCTTTTCAAAACCGGAATCAGTCTTCCCAAATCGAGAAGGTATTTGCAAAAAACCCGGGGTTTTGGCGGTTTTCGCTAATTATCCGGCTATGGCACACCTTTCGTAATTAAGCACCTCACAATCAAACAAAAAGACTCAACATGGTATTCGTAATTTTTTCTTTTCTGCTGGTTTCCTCCGCTTTAATCGCGGGATTCATCACTCCTTCCCGTGTTCGGGCCGTGCCTGTGCGGGTTAGCAATACCAGAGGGTCGGCAAGGTAAACTCACAAGCTGTTTACAGCTAATGATATAGTGGGGTTGGTTTTAATCGGGAATTCGGGTCGCTGCACACAGGGCGACCCTTTCCTTTTTATGCGGTTTGCACCGTTGGCCTTACGCCGATGGAGACAAGAAAAAGTCCCGCAAAAGTGATGAGCCCGTTCAGAATAAGCACCTCAATGCCCATCTCACCATACCAAGGCATTATGGCGGCTGAATTCGCACTGATGTAGTAGGAGAGTATCGGTGATAACAGACAGACCACCGGCACCAACGGATCCCGTACCTGTCGCCGCGTGAAGATGCCGAAGAAGAACAAACCCAGCAGCGGACCGTATGTGTACCCCGCCACATTGAGCACGGCATCGACAACGCTTCTTTCGTTTATCTCTTTAAACACAAGGATCACAATCAGGAAGATAACCGAGAAACCTATGTGTACGATCAGCTTTTCTCTTTTCTTTTGAGCTTCCTCTTTCTTTTTGAAATTCAGAAAGTCGATGCAAAACGATGTCGTGAGTCCGGCGAGAGCTGAGTCG
>CBKWFZ010000811.1:0-2387 GCA_966673785.1 uncultured bacterium | reverse complement strand
AATTTACAGATTTGCTACGATCCTGAGGTGCCCCAGGTGATGTTCGCCGTGCCAGCTATAAAGGGCGAGCATCCGTTCAATGCTGTTCTTTTTACCCGTATCCGGATGGATAAAGGCGCGCTGCAGCTGATCTTCCGGAATATTTCGGAGGAGCAGCGTCCACTTTGCGTGAAGCGCCTTGAGCAGCGCCAGGGAGAAAAGCGGATCAAAAGAAACTTCAGGCGTAAGCGCCCACAGTTTTTCGTTATAGGCTTTGATCACCGGCGTGTCTTCCGTGAGGGTCCACTTTATGCGGACATAGGCATTCATGTGACTGTCGGCCACGTGGTGTACAACCTGACGAGCAGTCCATCCGCCTTCGCGGTAATGCGTCGCCCATTGCTTTTCTGAAAACGACCGTACGAGCGCTTCGATGTCGGAAGGAAGGCGCTCAATGGAGTCGATAAAGGCTGCGCGTTCCTGCGCCGAATATGACGGCTGTGGGTTAAACCTGCCGATGGGATACTGAAATTGTTCGATGTTGCTATTCATGAAATTCTTCGCGGGCTTTTTTGCGCCGGTTACGGACGCGAATGTTAACCATTTCGATCAATAACGAAAAGGCCACCGCAAAGTAGATGTAGCCTTTGGGGATATCGTAGTGCAGTCCTTCCAGGAACAGCATGAATCCGATAAGAATAAGGAACCCGAGGGCGAGCACCTCCATCGACGGATGCCGGTGAATGAAGTCGCTGATCTTTCCCGAAAATATCATCATGATACCGATCGAAAGCACGACTGCGATAATCATGATCAGAACCATATCGGTCAGTCCGACTGCGGTTAAAATTGAATCGAAAGAAAAGATAATATCCAGCAGGATGATCTGCACGATCACCCCGGTTACGTTCACCTTGCCTTTGCCCTGCTCGATGGTTTCGTCCTCACCTTCCATTTCGTGGTTGATTTCACGTGTGCTTTTCGCGATGAGGAATAAACCGCCGAAGATCAGAATGAGATCGCGACCGCTGATGGGGAGGTCGTGGTCCAGCAGGAGCATCTGGGGAATCGTGAAGAGTGGTTGTTTGAATTTCATCACCCACGTTATCGTCAGCAGCAACAGTACCCTGACGACCATGGCCAGCATGAGTCCGAAGTTTCTCGTTTTATCCCGGATCTCGGCGGGCAGACGGTTGGATACGATGGAAATGAAAATGATGTTATCGATACCAAGCACAACTTCAAAAAACGTAAGCGTAAGCAAGGCTAACCAAGTTTCCGCCCGGAGGAAGATTTCCATCGAAAGGTGTTAAGGGTTATTTAACTGGGTACTAAAAATAAGGGAAAGATACGGAGTTGCAAAAGGCAAATCGCCTTTCTAAGCCCGGAAACGCGTTTTTGTTCATGCTAAATGCCTGGAATATCAGCCCGGATATTCCTGACATTAATGTACGATCATCACCTTCTTCTGGATCAGGCCATTAGCTGTTTCAACCTGAATAAAGTACACCCCTGAAGCCATCGCGCTGGTGTCCAGCGTCTTTTGTTCCTGACCTCTGCTGAGAAACGTATTATGAACGTCTTTACCGACCGCGTCCGTCATTCTTATCCGGTGGGTCTCGCGTGCAGCTTCTTTCAGCCGTATTGTAAGTCCGGTGTTTGCCGGATTCGGGAAAATCGAAAGCCCGGCGGAAATGGTTTCCTCCACATCCGTGATCACGCCCGGATCCGCAACCGTCTTCTCGATGGCAGCCTGATAGACTTCACGTGTGATCTCGTCCTGGATAAAGACAACTACGGCGAGGTCTGAACGGTCAACGGCCCCGCTTACCTTCCAACGTACCGTTATATCATCCGTTGTTGTTCCCTCGTCAAGGGGAAGCGGTAAGCGTGTCCCTGTCGCGGTTGGCAGCATTTTCCTGACTACGTTTCCATGCGCCCCGGCTGTCTTTTCCACGACGGCGACATGCATAACGGGACGAATATTGTCTGCAGTACTGAAATTCTGAAGCACATCTGCCGAGGTTGTGATTAAGAGTTCTCCATCCTGAGACTGCACGTCAATATTGATCAGGAATGGCGCTGACGCCAGCGATCGCAGGTCGCGGTATTGTGTCTGCCAAGGCGCCGTCAGGTCTCCTTCACTAACGCCATCGACGAAGCCGCGAGGAATGTATCCGCTTGCAAGCGGAACGCCATAAAACGCAGCGCGCGCCGCAGGGTCCGTTGGATTGATACTGTTATCCGCATCTTCCGTTGGGTAACCCATGTGATACTGCATCTTCACAGCTTCGGTTTCGGATATTCCGAGATACGCAGCATTATTCGGCGCAAACTCGCCATTGGTAAAGTTCTCGACGAGAATGCTGCGGTTGCGTTCGCGGATGCTTACGTTATTAAATGCAAAT
>CBKWFZ010000810.1:0-2387 GCA_966673785.1 uncultured bacterium | reverse complement strand
TCAGAAAGGCACTGGAAACCTATTTCACCTTCATGATCGAATTGATCTGGGGGAAACGGCGTATTCTCGAGGTTTACCTTAACGTGGCGGAGATGGGTCCCGGAATATTCGGAGTCGAGGCAGCCTCCCGGACGTACTTCAAAAAACCAAGCAACTCGTTATCCGCCCGGGAAGCCGCAATGATCGCCGCCTGCCTTCCCAATCCAAAGATCTATACAGTAAAACCCCTTTCGGCACGGGTGAAGAACAGGTATCCCTGGATCGAAACCCAAATGCGCAACCTCCGTCCGGATACCGATATCCAGATTCTGCTCTCGAATGACGCAGATGCGGCAATGAAAAAATTCAGCAAAGACAAGGACTAAGCCGGATCGTTACAATCGATTGTACTGTAAGCCGTATCGGGTTGCAGAAAAAACGCTTCGTCCCGAATAGCCCGTCCCTCAGTTATCCCTGGAATTTTAGTACTTTTGCCGTTTCATTCTATCGGAAATAAATGATCGCTGTAAATAACTTATCGCTCCAATTCGGGAAGCGTGTCCTTTTTGACGAAGTAAACCTGAAGTTTACGCCCGGTAACTGCTATGGGGTAATTGGTGCCAACGGCGCGGGAAAATCGACTTTCCTAAAGATTCTCTCCGGTGACGTTGATGCAACCCGTGGCCAGGTAAGCCTGGAGCCGGGTAAGCGCATGGCGGTACTTCGCCAGAACCACTATGCGTTTGATGAGGTTCCCGTTCTCGACACGGTCATGATGGGACACCAGCACCTGTGGCAGATCATGAAAGACAAAGACGCTATCTATGCTAAACCGGATTTTTCCGAAGAAGACGGTATAAAGGCGTCAGAACTTGAGGCGGAGTTTTCCGAGATGAATGGCTGGAATGCCGAGTCTGATGCGGCAGCCCTGCTAAGCGGTCTGGGTATCATCGAGGATGATCATCGCAAGCTGATGAAAGAACTCAGTGGAAATCAGAAGGTACGCGTCCTACTGGCGCAGGCACTCTTTGGAAACCCCGATCTTCTGATCCTCGACGAGCCTACCAACGATCTCGATATCCACACCGTATCATGGCTTGAAGACTTTCTTCTTGAATTCCAGAACACGGTTATCGTGGTTTCACACGATCGCCATTTCCTGGATACGGTATGTACGCACATCGTTGACATTGATTTCAGTGCGATCCGCCTTTATACGGGTAACTATTCTTTCTGGTATCAGTCGAGTCAACTTGCGCTGGCCCAGCGCTCTGCCGCCAACAAAAAGGCCGAAGACAAGCGAAAAGAACTCCAGGAATTCATCGCCCGGTTCAGCGCAAATGCCTCAAAATCAAAACAGGCAACGAGCCGCCGGAAACTGCTCGAAAAGATTAATGTGGACGACATCCAGCCATCCACCCGCCGATATCCGGCCATCATATTCCAGCAGAAACGTACGGCCGGAGATCAGATCCTGCAAGTGGAAAACCTTTCCTGCTCGCTGAACGGCGAAACGCTTTTCAAAGGACTTGACTTTTATGTCCGCAAGGGTGAAAAGATTGCATTCCTGAGCAAGGAAAGCCTGGCTATTACGTCACTGTTCCAGATCCTCGCCGGCGAACGAAAAGCGGATAGCGGCGAATTCAAGTTCGGCCAGACCATTACAACCGCGTACCTGCCCGCAAATAACGAGAGCTACTTCAATACGAATGACAATCTGATCGACTGGCTCCGCCAGTTTGCCGAAGAGGAAAACAAGGATGAGATCTACGTACGCGGTTTCCTCGGCAAAATGCTTTTCTCCGGCGAAGAAGTCTTCAAGAAGGCAAACGTACTTTCGGGTGGTGAGAAAATGCGCTGCATGATATCGAGGATGATGCTTGCCGGTGCTAACCTGCTTATTCTTGACGAACCAACGAATCACCTGGACCTCGAGTCGATCACTGCGTTCAACAATGCGCTGAAGGATTTCCCGGGTACGGTATTGTTTACCTCCCACGATCACGAGTTCACGAACACCGTCGCGAACAGGATCATCGAGATCACACCGAACGGATTTATCGACAAGCTGATGACGTACGACGAATACGTTGAAAACGAGCGGGTCGCGGAACTCAAGGAAGAATTGTACGCGTAAGAACGGCAGCCGTCACTTTCGGCGTGAGGGCGTACAGGATCGGTCGCCACGGATCACCAATCCGCCATATTCCTTAATGACGATTGCATCGAGCGACCGCTGAAGGTGTTCAATAACGTCCTCCATAACGGGATCCTTGAATGTTCGCGTGATCGGGCAGTTTTTCATCTTTTCACTTTCAATCCGTACCGAGACGCCAAAATAATCGCTCACAGTTCCCGCGACCTCCGTCAGCGGTGTGTTAGCAAATATCAGCTCCTTTCTTTTCCAC
>CBKWFZ010000809.1:0-2391 GCA_966673785.1 uncultured bacterium | reverse complement strand
CATAAGCTACCGGTTCCTTACGTACCCGTATCCGGACAACGATAATGGTCACTCACGGAACCAGAATGTCCGCGCAAATACTGGCGTGAATATTACCCGGAACCTCTCAGCCCGGTTGATCCTTGACTACGGGGGGTATAACTACCTGCAGAACTTCGCCGGCAATGACCTTTTTCCAAGTTCCTATTCCCGGCAGCGTTCGGAAACGGCACAGGGAAATATTATTCTTCAATACGAACCGTTCAAGGGCATGAAATTAACGACGCAACACGCTGTAACCGCCCTGCGCAATAAAGAGTTGAGACCAGCTTCAACGGAAACTGACGACCAGGACCGGAGATCACACAATATCGTAGCCGCCTACGAAAAGAGTATCATTCCAAATTTGACGATCGGCGGGTTCGCAGGCTATCACGGTGAGTATGCGTCGTTTGAACGCGGCTTTGAATCAGAATCAATGAGCTTCGGCCAGTGGGCAAATTATAAGAATCGTGCATTTTTCACAGGCGTTACTTCCCGGGTTAACGACTTCCTTTCACTCGAATTAGGCTACCGCACAGATGGGCCTTCGAGTTTCCCGGCAGACAACAACTACCGATCATGGTTCGCAAATACCAGCTTTGTTTTTAGCAACGCGTTTTCCCTGACATCCAAGAACTTTAACAGCGGCCGCATCCGGGCTTCATACGCTGATCTGGATTACGGCGTTTCCTATGTGCTACCCTTTGAACCCGGTGACGAACCGTTCACGCAGCCGCCCTTGATATCACCATCGAACAATTTTGAATTCGGCATGGACTACCAGTTATTCCAAAACCGAGTCATGTTTTCCGCGACATATTTCCACGACCATGATACAAGGATGGTATTTTACACATCGGCACCCTGGGGCGATTTCATCCACTTTGCGCAAGCAAAAAGTCGCGGTTGGGAAAGTTTATTGTCCGTGAACACAATCACTAGCCCGCGGACAAAAATGACCACCGCGCTATCATGGTGGGCGACGAAGTCATTTGTTTCCGACCTTGACGGCATTGCCGAGAGCGATGATGACGGACGCGACTTTCCCGGTGGCCCATATCCGACATGGACGGCAGGCGTTCACAATACCCTAACAATAGACGACCTCTTCTTCGTCAATTTGCTTATCGACCTTAACAAAATCGAACGTTTCGGAATGATTCAGAACAATCCAGTAACATACGGCATGATCAGAACCTCACTGGCGCGGATAAATGATCTTTCCTTTGGGATGCTGTTTGATCGGCGTGATTTCGCAAGGCTCCCGTTTAGCGCGCTACGCGTATCGTTGTCCGCACGGAACCTGATCACCCTGCATGAGAAGGACGTTGAGGCCACCGACGTAATGACTCCTTTCGTCCCAATAAAAAGTGTAAGTCTCGCGCTAACCGCTTCCTTCTGATCAGCGTCTATTTTCGCGGATGAAATTCCTGCACAACCTGCCGCAGATAATCGCGGTCGAGATGCGTATAGATCTCCGTTGTCGTGATCGATTCATGGCCCAGCATCTCCTGTACCGCGCGGAGATCAGCACCCCCTTCTATCAGGTGCGTCGCAAATGAATGCCGGAACGTATGCGGACTGATATTTTTTTGCAAGCCGGTCTTCAGCGCTAGATTCTTGATGATCGTGAACATCATAACCCGCGTCAGCTTCCTACCCAGACGATTCAGGAATGCGTATTGCTCGTGTCCTTTACGCGGGCTGGCATGAGGAGCGCGGCCCCTTACCTGGTCAATGTATATCTTCAGGTAACGTGACGCGTCCTTACCGAATGGAACGAGTCTTTCCTTGTTGCCTTTTCCGGTTATCCTCAGAAAGGAAATATCAAAATGAATGTTATTCAGCTTCAGTTCTACCAACTCGCTCACACGAAGACCCGAGCAATACAACAACTCCAGCATTGCCCGGTTTCGCGCGCCCTCGGGAGTAGACAGATCAATGGCGTCAAGCAACATTTCGATTTCAGGAAAACTGAGGGTGTCCGGAAGCTTGCGACCAAGACGCGGGCCTTCCAGAAGTTCCGTAGGATCTTTATCTACCAACTCCTCGAAAACAAGATACTTGTAAAAAGCGCGAACTCCGGAAAGTATCCTCGCCTGACTGTATTCACTCATCCCCAGGTCGTTGATGTATTCCAGGAACAGGCGCAATTCTTTTGGGCTGACTTTAAGCGGCGAAGTACTCCTGAACCGGAGTTCCATGAAGCGGACCAGCAGATTTACGTCGCGAACATAAGCCTCAATTGAGTTTGACGCTAGTGAGCGCTCCAGTTTGAGGTAATGCTGAAAATGACGAATGTGCAAATCCCACATACCCAAAGGTACGAATTCCAATTCCATATCTGATACACTCATTGGTATCAGTCTC
>CBKWFZ010000808.1:0-2392 GCA_966673785.1 uncultured bacterium | reverse complement strand
ATATCCCTCGACGGCGAGTGTACACGTCGAATGATATCATGTTTTCCTTGAAGAAAAATGTTATCCGACTAGAATCGGGGACGGGCTCACCTGTAGCTGCAGAAACGACCCGCCCCGTGATAAACATCTGTGCATTGGCTTTTTTGAAAGCTGTTGTCTTGTCGACGCTTGGAAAGCCTGCCGAGCAAACAACCGGACCCGGTCCTAAAATTGACTTGTTGTAAACCGATATTGCGAGATTGTGGTCGCTGCCCTTGTTTTCAGGCAATATCTCCAACGGCACATATTCCCGGACCGCAACGGAATCAGGAACATTGATTCTGACAGGCATTGGTCTCAGCAAAAGGTCGCGTTCAGAAATCGAAATAACGCCTCTCATTGACACGAAAGGTACTTGCGCGGTGTGTAATTTAAATTTATCGTCCTGCACCGTCACGAACATAGATTTCGTCCTGTGCAAAATAGAATCAGTCAGAACGAAGTGGGCATCCGCTAAGCCCGAATTCATATCAACCCAGTGTTTCACAAGCACGTTACCGATGGAATCGGCAAGTCCAACCATAATCAGGCGTTGATGAGATTCATCTGAAAGTAACCTCGGAATGCTCATTTGGCACCGGATCATATCGCCTACACCATATGTCGGGCGGTCAAATACCACGATCACTTCAAGACCCGGTTCTTCGTGAAAACGGGGAAATTCACTAAGTGCAAACAGTAGCGTGATGTACAGCAGTCGCATCATTTCCAGAATGCCGGTTTGTTCTTGGTTGAGTGTTCCAACGAAACACACGTCTCACGTACGGTATCAATCGGTTGGACCAGGATGGGTACATCGATCCGTTCGATAAACATTTCCCGTTCCATCACAGACGCCACGGAAAAAAAACCGAGCACATCATCCGTTACCTTCCCTTTTACCAAATTTATATTACCCTTTATACGGTTAGCGTTCGGCTGAAAAATGTTTTGGCTCGCCTCATATTGCTCTTCGATTTGTTCCCAGAAAGCAAATGCTTCCGGTGAAATTCTGAGCTGCTGAACCTTGATATAATACTTTTTAAAGAAATGCCGTCTGTCTATCGCTATGTCCGCAACTGCCTTTCCGGTCCTGTGTTGCGAATCTGAACTTGCCAGATTTTGTACGGTGGGCCTATCGCCTCGCTCGGTAACCCAGCATGAACAACAGTCGCAAGGCGGACCTACGTACTGAATTCCCTGGCCTAAGGCAACATAGCCGCTGCATGGTCGCGGATCAGGGTAAACTTCACCGCGTATTTTCGTTTGGTGCAGCTCGGGAAAAGTCCTGACTTCATACACCCCTTCCCATCTCCATCGTAAGTAGTGACCGCCCGATGTCTCAAAGTCAGTGGTGACATAAACCCGCATAGATGGAGGCACAACTTCCTGCCCTAGATTATCAACCCTGGCCGGATTATAAAGAGCAAATAGTGTGTCAATCGGGCTTCCGGGCAATAGCCGTTCTATCGATGACTCAAAGATGTTACCTTCAACGGTCTCAATCCGCAACTTGTATCCGGTGTCGACAGCAGGAAGAAACGAAGCCGAGGTCTCATAAGAACCGGGCTCTATCTCCTCTAATGATTCAACGTTTCCGTTCGTGTCAATGATCTCTACCCTGGCATTGCGAATATTGTCGTTTGCATTAGCTCTTTCGTTAACTGCGACAGACCGGTAAATCCGTACTTTGTGAGGACCAGGGCGATCGGTGATTGTCGCATCCACAACAATCGGATAATCTCCAGCCAAAGGTACGGACCACTCATCAACGCATTGGCCGAATACAAACGCAACAGCCACCAACGTACGTACAAGCCATTTCATCATATTTCCAATTTGTCCTGTGCGATTGTATTCTTCAGATGTTAGTTCAATATCAAATTGTAGGTGACCGTAGGAACAATTGTTCCTACGACAGCAAGTTTATATGCGCGTGCAACGCCTTCGCTATCCACCTTAAAAAAAGCAGAGTAAGGATTTTTTCTTGCATATACATTGTACAATGAAAAAGCCCAGTTTCCTTTTAGCTTCCTTCCTTTATGATGATTCCCTTCGACGATCAACGCCAGATCCAGCCTGTGATAGTCGGGTAGCCTTATCCCGTTTCGATCTGAAAAATTCAGAATGGCGACATTATCAGCATGATAGCTGGAAACTAACGCTGAGACGGGCCTTCCCGTCTTATAGGAGAAATTGCACGTGAAATAAATCCGTCGCGATACCTCATATCGCAAAGTTGCGTTTATTACGTGGGGCTGATCAAAATTTGCGGGATACCAGTTTCCATTATTTACGCTTTCTTGCGCAAACGGGCTGTTCACTCTTCTCAACGATCTGGACCATGTGTAGTTTATGTCCCCCGAAAGTCTTT
>CBKWFZ010000807.1:0-2392 GCA_966673785.1 uncultured bacterium | reverse complement strand
GCGGAGATCGCCAAATCAGCGGGCGGGCAGCCGCCTGCCGAGAAACTCGCCGAGTTGGCGACGCATCACGGCACGGATGTCTGTCATGACCGTCGCATGATGTTCATGATCATCTCTCCCGCTATCGGCAGGAACACCGGATAGTCCTGCATCTGGCGCGCCGCTTCCACTAACTCGTTTATAGTCAGTGATCGAAGTCAGCCACGTTTCGTTTTCCAGCAGCGTCACGTGAAGGTGGTTTATGTGCTTTGCCTGGTCATCTCGCGCAGCATCAAACGTATCGGCAAGGCTGTATGCCGTTGCAAAGGCGCGGATCAGGTCCCGCTTCAGTTTATGTATGTCGTGATGATAACTCATGTCGATCAGATTTATAGGTAAACAAAAAGGCCCGGAGTTACCCGGGCCTTCATGATATCTTTGCTTTTGTTGGAGTTCATAGCGCAGATGCATACACCAGCCCGGGCGGATGAAGAAATGCAAGCATTCCCTTCACTTTTGACGTACGGATAATTGGTGTTGTGTTCATCTCGCTACAAATGTAATAAACCATCTGGAATTAATTCTACACCGATACCGGGAAAAGTTCACGAATTATCAAAAAAAGAAAAAGGGACAACCCGCGATGGACTGTCCCTTCTTCAAAAACCAAACTACAAAACATGGTACAGTAAATAATCCAAAACGGATGCCACCAGAGAAATCAGGACTACTCCAATGACGCTTTTGCCAGATTATCAGGCTCCTTTGTTTCAGTATTGTTTTGGATCATCATTCGCATAGCCTTATCGAGCTGCATAAATTCCGTTGCGATTCGCGGAGACAGCGCTTTGCTGAATTTGCGGTAGTACTGCCGGCGCACTTTTGCAAGCAGCAAGTCGTTCAGTAACACCTGTTGCATATACCTTTCAATTTCCCGCGGTTTAAGTGAGTTTGAATCTTCTTCAAAAAGCTCAAGGATCTGCCCCGTCTCCAGTTCGAGGTATCGGATCGCCTGGCTGTACGATTCATACAACGGCCAGAAGGATGCCTTCTCGGCTTCCGTAAGGTCGAGGTATTCCAGCACCCATTTCTTTTTCTTCATACTCCACATACTTTCAGAAAGTCGCGCGGTGTCATTTACCAACTGCGCTTCAGAAGTGAATGATAACAGAGAAAGCAGCAACGTCATGCATAGCAGCCACACATTCCTTTTCATACATTGAATAATTTAGTAACGACGACAGGATCAAGGCCTGACAGCAGAGCACTACCGACAAACCCGAATCAGGATGTAATTGCAGGAATCAAAAGCCGGCTTGCATCACGTTCCTTCGGGTGACTTTGGATTCTGAAAGACCTAGTGTGGGAATAAAAATTCTAATGCCAATCGGCGGTAACAAATACGGCGGGATCAGATCGGCGCGGCGATCTCAAATATCTTGGATTCGACTACCTCGAGCAATTCCGAGTACGTATTCGGTTTGTAAATAACGGAAGCTCCAAGCGCAAGGCAACTTGCCTGTTGCTCGGGCGTGAGATAGGTTGTATAAATAACGACAGGGAGCAATTCGAATTTGGGTTTCTTTCGGAGTTCGACGAGACATTCGAGGCCATTCATCACGGGCATATTGAAATCCAGGAAGATCATGCGGGGAACATAGGTCGCCACCTCAAGATAATTCAGCAGATCTTTTCCACCTCCGAGTTCAACACAATTAACAGCTTTATTTATGTCCTTGATCGCTTGTCTGAAGATTAACACATCGTCGAGGTCATCATCCACCAGAATTATATTCATATAGGTAAAGGTACGGCCATTGGTTGGAAATCAAAAGTAGGCAGCAGTTGACGGACAGCGATACCGGTAAAAATTGTATGCCTGGCGACATTTGTATAGCAGGAAATGCTTTAATGAGGGATAAAGCAAGGGCAGATGGGCGGGACAAAACAAAAAACCTTCCTGCAAAAGGAAGGTTTAAGTAGTCCGTACGGGAATCGAACCCGTGTTACCAGAATGAAAATCTGGTGTCCTAACCCCTAGACGAACGGACCATTTTATAATGATTCAGTTCAGTTAACTGCTTCCTGAATTTACGTGTGTTAACGTTCTTTCAAAAAGTGGTGCAAAGATATAGGGGTACCTTAGAATTGCAAACCTGTGCGTTAAAAATTTTTGAAAAGCTGTTTTTCATCATGGATTAACCGATATGGTAATATATTTTTGGCCTTCGAATTTTCAACCTAAAAAACAGAACAATGACTAAAGTAGGAATCAACGGATTTGGACGAATTGGTCGTCTGGCTTTCCGTGCCGCCCTTAAACGCCAGGATATAGAAATCGTTGGCATCAATGACCTGGTGGATCCTGAATATATGGCGTACATGTTGAAGTACGATTCTACTCACGGCCGAT
>CBKWFZ010000806.1:0-2393 GCA_966673785.1 uncultured bacterium | reverse complement strand
GAGTGTGCCGAATCTGGAAGCTGTACGACCATGGCCGCCGCCGGCCATTGGCTCGGCGGAGTTTAAGGAGGCCGTCGCCGAACTCAAAGACATGCAGGCAAACATGACCGACGAAATGCGTAAGATAGCCAACTGGTGGTCTGATGGTCTTGGATCCTATACCCCTCCCGGGCATTGGAATAAATTTGCCAAGGATTTTATCATCAAGTATAAGGAGAATCCGCTGCGTTCGGCCAGGACCATGGCCTATATGAACATGGCTATCATGGATGCGGGCATCAGTTGCTGGGATGCGAAATACCATTATCATTACCCGAGACCGATCCAGGCTATCCCCGGTTTCAAAACCATCCTCGGAACGCCGAACTTCCCAAGTTACACCTCAGGACACAGCACGTTCTCTGCTGCCGCATCTACAATTCTGTCGTATGTTTTTCCGGCTGAAGAAGCGCTTTGCGAGAAGTGGGCCACCGAGGCTGCGGAGTCACGGATTTATGGCGGAATCCACTACCGGTTCGACGCCGAGGTTGGGATTGCGCAGGGTAAGGCGGTTGCAGGGTACACTTTGGAAAAGATGATGATTGATGGCGCAGACTGAGGTGACTCATTCCGTCAGAACCGTCTTTTGCGTATTCTTCATCACCTGGATTTTTTTCGACCTGTCTGCGCAGGTTGACAGCGATACGCTTCAAACGAAGGAATTGCAGGAAATTACCATCCGCGACGAGAAGGTGCTCAATATTGAGCGCCTTCCTCCCGTTGTGGGAACACGGATCTGGGCGGGCAAGAAGAGCGAAGTAATTTCGATCCGCTCCCTTGATGCCAACGTCGCCGAAAAAAATGCACGACAGATTTTTGCCAAGGTCCCCGGAGTCTTCATTTATGATATGGATGGCACGGGCAACCAGATCAACATCGCCACGCGCGGACTTGACCCGCATCGCGGTTGGGAATTCAACATCCGGAGGAATGACGCTATTACGAACTCCGATATGTATGGTTATCCGGCAAGTCATTTCAGTATGCCTATGGAAGCCGTTGAACGGATTCAGCTGGTACGCGGTACCGGATCGCTCCAGTACGGCGCGCAGTTTGGGGGCATGCTGAATTATGTTGGCAAAACGGGTGACACGACACGCCGATTCGGTTTCGAAAGTATTAATAGCATTGGTTCCTTTGGCTTGCTCAGCACATACAACGCCATTGGCGGACGAATCGGGAACGTTGATTATTACGCCTATGGAAACAAACGTGTTGCTAATGGGTATCGCAATTCGAGCGAGTCTGTCGCGGATGCCGAGGCTGCCCTGATCAGGTACCGGCCCGCGCATAACTTTAGTCTCGCTGTGGAGTTCTCGCATTCAAGGTATGTCCACCAACTGGCGGGCGCACTGAATGACGAACAGTTTGCGCGCAATCCCAGACAGGCAACGCGTACACGAAATTACTATAGTCCCGATATCTATGTGCCGTCCATTGATCTGGAATGGGAAATAGGGCGCAACATCACATTGAAATGGCTAACGTCGGCGGTACTGGGAACCCGGGAGAGTGTTATGTTCGACAGACCCGCAGATGTCCCCGATGTCGTCGACCCGGTAACGCTGAACTATGCTCCCCGGCAGGTGGATATCGATCGGTACAAGAGCTATACCAGTGAGATCCGGATACTGCAAAGGTATCGCGTGTTCAACGCGCCAGGCGTCCTCGCAGGAGGTATTCAGCTGATGCGCAACGATCTCCACAGAAGACAACAGGGGGTGGGAACCATGGGAAGTGATTTCGACCTGGATTTGTCCGAACCGGGATGGGGCAGGGACATGCACTTCAGGACGAATAACCTGGCAATCTTTGTCGAGAACAAAATATCAATCGGCAAGTCACTTTCGATAAGTCCCGGTGTCCGGCTCGAACATGGAGTATCGACCCTAACAGGGAAAGTTAAGTTCCCAACGGATGAGCTGCCTGCGACGATTGATCACCAGTTTGTTCTCCTGGGCGTTAACACGCAATATTCTCTGTCTCCGTACCGTAACGTCTATGCGGGTTGGGCACAGGCCTACAGACCCGTTATCCTCAAGGACATCGTTCCTTCGAGCACGTTTGAGATAGTCGACGACAACCTGCGCGACGCGGATGGCTACAATCTGGAACTGGGCTACCGTGGTATGTCGGGGACGTTTCGCTGGGACGTAAGTGGATTTCAGGTGGTGTACAATAACAGGCTTGGCATGCTGGTGGACAATGACAGCGAAGGAAATACGGTTTACCGTCGAACGAACATAGGCAACTCGACAACGCGTGGGCTGGAGGTATTTTGCGAGTATTTTCTTCCGTTCAATAAACTGAATGTTTCCGTCTTTACCTCCACCGCGTGGCAGGATGCCAGGTAC
>CBKWFZ010000805.1:0-2393 GCA_966673785.1 uncultured bacterium | reverse complement strand
ATGAACAGTTCGCCGTAAGAATACGAACAGTTCGCCGTAAGAATACGAACAGTTCGCCGTAAGAATACGAACAGTTCGTCTGCACCAGTCTCCCGAAAGGCGGAGAACACGCGTTTGCCCGGACGCTATGGATCGTCTTCTAACGCGTTCGGAAAGAATTACCGATACAGGCTGCCTCAGATTGGTCAGAGGCATTGATCTGTCTGTGCACAGTGCGCTCCTTATTCGGAGCGTAGCGAATTGACCGGATTGGTTGAGGCTGCTTTGACCGATTCGAAACTAACCGTCAGCCACGCGATCAAAAGGGCCGAGATGAACGCGGCCGCAAAGATCGTCCAGCCGATACTGATACGATAAGCGAAACCATTCAACCATTCATTCATGCCATACCATGCCAACGGTATCGCTACTGTCGCGGCAATCACGATGGGTCGTGTGAACGTTGCCGACAAAAGGTAGAAGAGTTGAAACCCTGATGCACCGAGAACCTTCCGGATACCCAGTTCCTGCTTTCGCCGCTCCGCCAGGTAGGCCGACAATCCGTACAGACCGAGACATGAGATCAAAATCGCAAGCCCGGCAAAGATGTTGAACAGCGTTCCGAGTTGTCGCTCAGCCCGGTAAAGGTTGTCCAGATCCTGATCCAGAAAATTGTATGTAAAAGGATAGTCGGGATTCAGTTCCGCATTAATTTGCTCAAGCGCTCGGATTGTGGCTTCAGTTTCGCCGGGCATCGTCCTCACAACAGCATAACCGCCCCAGGTGTTTCGATATAAGAACATAGGTCCGATTGGTTCCTGAATCGGTTTATAGTTGAAGTCTTTAACCACGCCGATGATCGTTCTCTCCGTATCCCAGACGGTGATCCTGGTACCAACCGCCTCAGCCAGGGGTATGTCCATAGTCTTCAGCGCCGTCTCATTTACGATGATGTTCGACGAATCCGCCTTAGCGTTCGTGCCATACCCATGTCCTTCAAGCATGGTGACCTTGAAGACTTCTTCAAAATTCTCGTCAATCGCTGTATTAAAAAACAACGGCTGTGTATTCGGATCTTTTCCGTTCCATTCAACACTGACCGTCGCGCCGGCGGAATTCGTGGGCAGTTGTGACATAAATGAATACTGGCTGGTCAGCCTGTTTGCTTCGAGTCGACCCCGCAACGTTTCGTATTTCGACCAAAGGTCGCCGGTCATCGGCATATAGATGAGATTCTCCTTGTCGTAACCGAGATTCAAATTCTGGATGTATTTCAATTGCCGGTAAACGACTGCAGTCCCGACGATAAGCGCGCTCGATATGGCGAACTGAATAACCACCATCGTGTTCCTGAATACTCCGCCTGAAGCTCCCGTGATAAAATTTCCTTTCAGCACGCGCGCCGGGGCGAACGATGAAAGATACACCGCGGGGTAGCTACCGGCAAGCAGGCCGGTCAGTAACGTAATTCCGATTAATCCGGCTATGATCCTGGCGCTTGTGAAATCGAGAGCCAGATTCTTTCCGCTGAGCGTATTGAAATAAGGAAGCGCAATCCAGATAACAATTAGCGCAAGGAGCAGGCTAAGCAATGATACGACCAGCGACTCAGCCAGGAACTGAAACATCAAGTGAGGCCTGACCGCGCCCACTACTTTTCGCAGTCCCACCTCCTTCGCGCGACGGGCCGCCCGAGCAGTTGCGAGATTCATGAAGTTGAGACACGCCACTACCAGCACAAAAACGGCGACAACGCTGAAGATGTAGACATGCTTCGCGTTTCCGTGACCGGGAATGTCGGCCAGAAAATTAGAGTGAAGGTGAACCTCGGAAAGCGGTTGCAGCTCGAAGGCAACTTTGAGCACCGATTCATTTTTTTTGTAAATATCCTGCATCGTGTTCCCGGACTTTGCAACAGCTCCCGGCGTCTTCAGGGCAGCAGCGCTGAAACGCACGTATGTGAAGAAGTTGAAATTGTCCCACTTATTCTCCCTAAGGTCATTGTTTGTACGCGCCAGAAAGCGCATGGGCTGAACGATCTCGAACTGAAGGTGTGAATTGTCAGGCACGTCGGCAATGACGCCGGTAACGGTAAAATACTCCTTCTTACTGCCCTTTGCGATGGTTTTATCCAGCACGTCCGTTGTTCCAAAGTATTTGCGGGCAATCGTTTCGGTGATAACGACACCCTCCGGATTCAGCAGCGCTCTTTCGCGATCACCTTTTACAAACTGAAAATCGAATACCTTGAAGAAATTTGAGTCAGCGAAAATAATCCCTTTCTCCTCAAACCTGATTTCGCCGACCTGAATAAGATCAGCGCGCGGCTCTGTGATCCGGACGGCATCCTCTACTTCCGGCATTTCGGCGACGACGGCAGGTGCCAGCGGAGCCGGTGTCACAGCGGCGTGCAC
>CBKWFZ010000804.1:0-2394 GCA_966673785.1 uncultured bacterium | reverse complement strand
ATAGCCTCAGACTTTCACGATCCAGTTAAACTCATCCTTAACCTTGCCGTACTTGATCGCGTTTAGCTCCTTCAGGATTTCGGGTCCGATCTTCCACTCATCCACAGGAGCGAGCGTATAGTCGTGGTCTTCGAATCCGATGGTTATAATCGGCGCGATAGTAGCGGCGGTTCCTACGCCAAACGCTTCGGTAAGGCGACCCGATTTTAATCCATCTACCACTTCCGTTACCGCAATCTGGCGTTCTTCAACCGGTATACCTTTTCTCCGGGCGAGATGGAGCACACTGTCACGTGTAATACCGGCAAGAATTGAATCGCTGAGTGGCGGTGTGACGAGGCGTCCGTCAATGACAAACATGACATTCATGGTTCCCGATTCTTCGATGTACTTGTGTTCCCGTCCGTCCGTCCAGATGAGCTGGTGATAACCCTGATCCTGCGCGAGTTTTGCCGGATAGATCGCGCCGCCATAATTTCCACCTGCCTTGGCATAGCCCGTGCCTCCCGCTACCGCCCGCGTGAAATGCGTTTCAATCCTGACCTTTACCGGTGCAGAGTAATAAGAACCGGCAGGACTTAGTATGATCATAAAGGTAAATGCTTCAGACGGCCTGATACCGATATACTCATCTGCAGAAAACATAAATGGCCTGATGTAAAGCGACGAGCCCTCCTGGTCGGGTATCCAGGCTTTGTCGAGGCTTACAAGCTCGCGTATGCCTTCGATGAAAAGATCCTCCGGCACCGGCGGCATGCACATGCGCGCCCCGGAAATGTTCATACGCTTCCAGTTATCAACCGGTCTGAAAATCAGTACCTCCCCCGACGAGGATTTATAAGCTTTGATACCCTCAAAAATAGACTGGCCGTAATGCAATGCGGGGGTAGCCGGACTTACCGCTATAAAGCCGTAAGGAATTATCCGCGGATTCATCCACTCGCCCTGCCTGTAATCGGCGACAAACATGTGGTCGGTGTAAACTTTTCCGAAAGGGAGTTTGGAAAGATCGGTCTGCGAACGGCGTGAATGCAATACGCGCTCGACCTCGATCCGGAGCGTGTCAGTCATAGGGTTAATGCGTTATGACCGGCAAGATAGGACTTCTCGCTAAAAAATACTAACGGATGTTAGGTCAGGGGTTATATCTCGGTTTCCAGGGCGTTTCCTGTGCTGCCAGATCCTTGCTCATGAGGCGGCAAAGCACAAAAAGATAATCCGACAGTCTGTTCAGGTAACGGATAACACCGCCCTCTACAGTTTCAACTGCGTTCAGGGCAATGACCAGGCGTTCCGCGCGGCGGCAAACGGTTCGGCAGACGTGACCGAAAGAAACTGCGGGTGCGCCTCCCGGCAGTACGAAGCTTTTCATGGGCTCGAGTTTTCCATCCATTTCATCGATTTGTTTCTCGAGAAACGTGATGTCATCTTCTGAAAGGGCCGGAATCTTGACCTTTGTGTTCCCTGGCTCGGTGGCGAGAATGCTGCCGATGGTAAAAAGGCGATCCTGAATTTCTATAAGAACGGATTGCCTGCCATTGTTTACGAGCTGATCCCGGAGTACTCCGATCCACGCATTGAGTTCGTCGATGGTGCCGTAGGTTTCGATGCGCAAGTCCGCCTTGGAAACACGTTTCCCACCAAACAGGGCCGTTGTACCCTGGTCACCGGTTTTTGTATAGATCTTCATTGCGTTGGCGCGTTTCTATCGCAGCGCAAAGTAAGGATAATTGCGAAACCCGCCTGTCAGTGTGGTACCACTTCGCCGCGGTTGATGTTTTCGTTTTTCCGGTCCCACTCGATCAGACCATCGCGAAGACGGATAATACGGTGTGCATAATGCGCGATATCGTCCTCGTGCGTTACCATAATAATGGTATTACCCTGATTATGCAGATCCTGAAACAGGCGCATGATGTCGTAAGACGTTTTAGTATCGAGGTTACCTGTTGGTTCGTCGGCAAGAATGATGGACGGCTTATTTACGAGGGCACGGGCGATCGCTACACGTTGCCGCTGGCCACCAGACAATTCGTTGGGTTTGTGGTGATAACGGTCGGCGAGGTTCACATTGGTGAGCGCTTCCATCGCAATTTCTTCACGGTCTGACCGGCTGTAACCCGCGTAAATGAGCGGAAGCGCGACGTTCTCGAGCGCTGTGGCGCGCGGGAGCAGGTTGAACGTCTGAAACACGAAGCCGATCTCCTTATTGCGGATTTCAGCCAGCTCATTTTCCGTCATTTCGCTGACCATCTGATTGTTGAGCATATAAGTTCCGCTCGTCGGGGTATCAAGGCATCCCACAATGTTCATGAGCGTCGATTTCCCCGAGCCTGAGGGGCCCATAAAAGCCACATATTCGCCTTTTTCAATTGATATCGTTACATCCTGCAG
>CBKWFZ010000803.1:0-2396 GCA_966673785.1 uncultured bacterium | reverse complement strand
GACCGCTTTTCTCTGATTGCTGGTTCGTTCGGCAGCATTTTTTTGGTTTAACAAGCCGATGCAAAATGTGCTGAAATCGATCCGGTGGTTCGCGAAACTTTTGTGGAATTCGTTCAGACTGCTCCGGCTGAACAACCCCCTTATTCTCGCTTCCTCCACCGCTTTCTTCAGCACGTTTGCCATGTCGCCGATACTGGTGCTGCTCGTCAGCATACTGGGATTGTATTTCAGAAACGACCAGCTTAAGAACGAGATATTCAGCAAGCTCGAAGGCACGCTGGGCAGGGAAAGCACAAAGGCAATCGAAGGAATCGTTAACAATCTCCCGGTACTGGAACAAAACTGGTTTATTTCGGCGCTGGGTTTCCTCTTCCTCCTTTTTATTGCCACAACACTACTTCAGGTTATCCGTCAGGCGATCAATGTGCTTTGGAAGATCCGCCGGAAGCAGCACAGACGGTTCAGGATACGGCTACTTGAGCGCACCAAAGCAACGATCTTCCTGATGATAATGGGTGCGCTTTTCATAATCTCAATTTTGTTGGATGCCACTGCGGCGCTCCTGAAGGATCATCTCGGTGAGCTTCTGCCCAACACACACAACCAACTTGTCCTTGGAGTGAATTTGATTTTTTCTTTACTCGTTGTAACTACCTTGTTCACCCTGCTTTTTAAGATGTTGCCGGATGGCGTATCACAATGGCGGGTTGCCCTCGCCGGAGGAATTCTCACCGCGATCCTGTTCAACGCCGGTAAATGGTTACTCGGGAAACTTCTCGTCTACAGCGTGGCCGTGGATATATTCGGCGCGTCAACTTCGTTTGCATTGATCATGCTGTTCATCTTTTACACATCGTTCATCCTCTACTTCGGCGCGGCTTTCACGTATGTGTACGGAGAAGAAACAAACAGACCGATTTCTGCGGGAAAACTGGGGGACCGTTTTAAGATCAGCGTTGTCGGAGGTGTGGAGTCGGCGGATGGACCACTTACCGAATAACTACCTTGAATTGCACAAGACCGGCAGCGCTCCGGAGGTGAAGCAGATAAACACCGGGAGGAAGTGTGTCGGTGGCGATAACATCGGAGCCACTCCCCGCGAGGCTTCCGCGCTGAACAACGGTACCGGTAATAGATGTAATCGAAAATTCAGCGCCGGGCGTATTCATACCTGTTACATTCAGTTGATCACGGGCCGGATTCGGGTAAACGTTAATCTCTCCGGCCGCCGGTGAGACTGACGTTATCCGGAATGCGAACTTCTGAGAAGTCTTCGTACACCCACCCTTGGTTACCCTTACCTGATAGTCGCCTTCTGCCTCCGGTTGCAAGGCAGCACCTGTTGCACCCGGGATCTCGTCGCCGTTCAAAAGCCACTGGACCGTTTTTCCGGAACTTGTTGTCAACATGCCATCGGCGAACGCGATGGTGGGATCGGGAATATTCCGGGTTTCGATCCATAACGCAAAGCGATCCCTTGCGGCAGATGCCGCTTCGGCCGTTACCGTGAAATCGTAACGTTCTCCTTCGTTGAGGATAGCCGTCGAGTCAAGATAATGGTCCACAAGCTTAAGCTGCGTGATCGTTTTTGTGAACGCCGTGCCTTCCACCTGAAATGAATACGCGCCGGTCGAAGCTGATTCGAATGAAAGAGCTGTTTCGTGGATGCAGAGTGTATCCGACAAATTTTTGATTGCAACGGGAACGCCGTCTGAAGTGAGGATGGAAAAGTTGAGGTGGTCATTCCGTTGTTTTACACCATCCCGGTCGTTGTCGAGGGAATGTTTTCCGTCGCTGTTAAATTTGACGTAGGCGTTATCGGAGTGTTCTTCGGATACGACCTTTACTTTCAGTGAACTAACCTCGCTTCCCGTTCTGTAAAAAGTTGCACCGGTTGAAACCTTTGCGGCTTCTGTAATGGTAAGCTGAGGATTGGCGCCGGTCGCCCGGACCCAGAAAGACTGACCGGATGCAATCACGCCACCAAATCCAGCATCGCCAGTGTTGCCATCCCAAACCTGAAATGTGCCTGTTTCATTATCACGTACAGAAACGATTTGATTCACCTGGGAGCTGTTCCACGCAGGTGATCCCCACTGAATCGACGACGCATACGGATTACCAATGAGGTTCCAGCCGTTATCGGCCGTGTTGATATCCGGGTCCGGCGTCAGGTCGAATGCAAAATCTCCGATGTGGAGTTCACCTCTTGCCACCACCTTCTCAGCGACACTTGCGTTCCGCATGAAGACGGCATATCCCCTTCCGGGATCAAGCGGTTGCTGATTGTCCGACATCGCTGCCGGATACGGTTTCCAGCCTCCGGTTTGTTCGTCATAGTAATAAAGCGAAGCCTCGTTTGAAAGTCCCGGACCAGTATCCGAGCCGTTGAAGCC
>CBKWFZ010000802.1:0-2401 GCA_966673785.1 uncultured bacterium | reverse complement strand
CACTCAGACTCGACGCAGTGTCAATGACTTTCTGGACGTCGATTGGTTTTTCGGTTAATTTTATCATAGGCTGAAAATTGGGATTTTGAAATTTTTTGAAGGCTGAATGAAGGTAGGGATTACGAACCCAATTAACAAGCAAAAGAGCTTAAAGGTACCCGGAGTCAGCCGCCGCTCACAGGGGGAATAACGGCAATCTCATCGGAGGCCGTAAGTGCTAGTCCATCGTCCGCGTATTGGCTGTTGACGGCAATAAAAAATGATTTCAGCGAGCCGAGTTCCGGATATTGTTGTTCTAAAAACAGTCTAAGGTCGCCTGCCGTTACGGCATCGGTTTCGATTGCCACCTCGCGTGCCCCCATTATCTCTTTGGCGATACCAAATGCCCTGACAACATACTTTCTTGCTGTTTTTTCCATAGACAGGATGATTTATTGACGGTTTAGCGCGCTTACTTGGTTAAATTTGTTTCTCCGGATGGTCCGGAAACGCGCTAAATACGCATTTGCAATACAAAACAACAAAAAACCGCGATTGATTCTCCTCGACAACCATAACCGGCCCCTGCATTACGTGCGACTCGCCGTTACGGACCGTTGCAACCTGCGGTGCTTTTATTGCATGCCGCATGAACGGATGCAGTATCTGCCAAAGCACGAGATCCTCACATTTGAGGAGATGGAACGACTCGTGAGGCTGCTGGCGGGAATGGGCATCTCGAAAGTCAGACTCACTGGCGGTGAGCCGTTTGTAAGAAACGGGCTGATGGATTTCATTGGCCGGCTTGTTGAAATTCCGGGCATTCGGGATTTTCACATCACCACCAATGGCGTATTGACGGCCCCCTACATTCCGGAATTAAAGCGACTTGGCGTGAGGTCCGTGAACCTTAGTCTCGATACCCTGGATCGCGACCGCTTTTTCAGGATCACGAAACGCGATGAGTTTGATAAAACCCTCGCCACTCTATACCAACTGCTTGAGCACGATATCCCCGTTAAGATCAACGCGGTGATCATGGAGAATTATAACACCGAAGATATCCTGCCGCTGACGGAATTCGCCCGAAAACATCCGGTCGACGTACGATTCATTGAGGAGATGCCGTTTAACGGAAGGTCCGGCGTGTCACCAACCCTTCATTGGGACCATAAGAAAATACTCAGCCATATCCGTGAATATTTCCCCGAACTCGAAAAAGTCGCTGATCCGCCGTTCTCGACATCTGCGAACTTCAGGATTCCCGGGTTCGCCGGATCAGTCGGCGTAATTGCAGCGTTCAGCAGAACCTTCTGCGGCACGTGCAACCGCATCAGGGTAACTGCACGGGGCGAACTGAAGACGTGTCTGTATGACAATGGCGTGCTTGATCTTAAAGCATTGATGCGAAACGGGCATGAAGACGAAGTGTTGCGCGAAAAATTACTCCATGCGTTCAGACATCGTCCGTTGAACGGCTTTGAAGCGGAAGCCCGTTCTAATCCGGCTTCATTCGCGTCAATGTCGACCATCGGTGGCTGAAACCTTCCTTCCTATATAGCGATTTACTTTCTATTTTGCGCGCAAATCATATATCATGAAGAAGATCCGGTTCATTGACGACGTTCTGCCTCATATCGTTGCTGCAGGTGTTTTTCTTATCGTAACCCTGTTTTTTTTCAAACCGGTCCTGCTAGACAACAAGTCACTCTTCCAGCCGGATATACAGCAATGGGAAGGCTCCGCCAGGGAATTGAGGGACTTCCGTGAGCAAACCGGCGAAGAGGGGCTTTGGGCCGGAAGCATGTTCAGTGGAATGCCCGCCTACCTGATCAACGTCGAATGGGGCAACAAGCCGGTTTCATACCTGAAGCGGGTTCTTTCGTTTTGGCTGCCTCATCCCGTATCAAATATTTTCGTTGCCTTTGTCTCCTACTACATTCTGCTGCTTTGTTTTTCAGTTCGTCCTTACCTGGCGATTGCCGGTGCGATCGCGTTCGGCCTGTCGACATACATGATCATCGGGTTGAACGCGGGACATAATGCGCGGATTGGGGCGATTGCGTTCATGCCGATGATAGTCGGCGGTATTCACCTGCTTTTTCGCGAGCGGTACATCCTCGGTTTAGGTGTTACGATGGCCGGTCTATCACTACACCTGCGGGAGAATCACCTTCAGATCAGTTATTACATCGCACTTGTGCTTGTGGTCTACGGAATCATCCAGCTGATCGACGCGATCCGGACGAAACGCATTCCGGCTTTCGCGAAGGCCGCCGGAATCACCGTAGCCGCTGCGTTGATTGCGGTGGGAACATTTATCGGACCGCTATGGGCCGTGACGCAATACAGCAAGTATACGATCCGTGGAAAATCAGAGCTCGCCATCACCTCGCTGACGGAAAATGAAACGGAAGGCCTC
>CBKWFZ010000801.1:0-2402 GCA_966673785.1 uncultured bacterium | reverse complement strand
AGCTTCTGTTCATCGCTGTACCGCAGAAACGCTGAGACTTTCGTGTCAAAATTCCCTGCCCTGATGTTCGCTTCGGTCAAATCAGCATAGTTGCCCGATGCAATGGCGGGGCTTTCCTTCACGAAGTTCAGCAGTCCACTATAGAAGCTGCGCAGTAGTTTTTGTTCTTCAGTGAGCAGGGCGCCATCGAATTCCCCGCCGTTCATCCACTTCTGGTGTTCCGGTACGCCCCAGTAATCAAAGATCGTTGTTCTGCCATCGTTGCCCTGAAACCCTTCGGTGCCTGCACCCGGCTCACCTACCTCCTGTCCAAAGTAAATCATTACCGGGCCGCGGTCGATGGTTGCGCTGATGACCATTGCGGGAAGTGCTTTGAACGGATCACCCGCGAAATGCGGTGACGCTATACGTTGCTCATCATGATTTTCAAGAAAGTGCAGCATGTGGTCGTTGATGCCATCAAGACTTTTCTGGATCGCGGGAATATCAGCCGTGCTGCTTCGTCCACCGATCAGAAAGCGCAAGGTATCGTAAAGCTGCACCTTGTCGTACAGGTAGTCGAATTTGCCGATGCGGATGTAGTTATTGTACTCCGACGGATTATAGATCTCAGCGATGAAGACGATGGAAGGATTCGCTTCCTTGATCTGGGGAATGACCCAGTTCCAGAATTCCACGGGAACCATTTCCGCCATGTCACAGCGAAAACCATCTACTTTTTTCGACGCCCAGAACAGCAGGATGTCGCGCATCTTTTCCCAGGTATCAGGAATGGGATCAAAGTGCTTTACGCGACCCAGTTGAATGTCAACGCCGTAGTTCAGCTTGACCGTTTCGAACCACTCATTTACACCGGGGGCATGTGTGAACTGATCATTGCCCGTGACCTTTGCGGGATGCTCATCAAATTTTCCGTCCTTGGTGGGAAACGAGTTGTCAGGCCCAAGCGGTGTGTAACCGGATGGAACCTGAAACGATTTGCCGGGCAGGTAATAGAAATTGTTGGATGGTTTAAATGAAACCGTGGTGTCGTCTTCCTGGCCGAGATCTGTTATTCCTTCCGGTTTTGCGTCGCTGCGATACGCTCGTGCGACGTGGTTAGGTACAAAGTCGATGATGACTTTTAGTCCTTCATTATGCGTACGTTCAACAAGCGACTCGAACTCCGCCATTCGGCGCGGGACGTTGACCGCGAGGTCGGGGTTCACATCGTAATAGTCCTTGATGGCATAGGGTGATCCGGCTCTTCCTTTTACTACATCAGCGTCATCGAGTGGAATGCCAAAGGCTGTATAATCCGTAAGCACCGCATGTTCAATCACACCGGTGTACCACACATGCGTGACCCCGAGGTCTTTGAGGCGCTGAAGCGCTTTCTGATTGATATCCGCGAACTTGCCCACACCGTTCTCTTCGAGTGTTCCATACGTCTTGTTCGTTGTGTTCTTGTTCCCAAACAGGCGCGTCATCATCTGGTAAACGACAATCTTTCCGGAAGACGTTCTCATAGCGGAATCGGGGGGAAAAGTTTCTTTCGTCTGAGCACAGGCTGCGAGTAACAGGGCGACGAAAAAGATGGCTTGCAATCTCATACGGGTCAATATAAACAACATTCGAGACCTTTTTCAAAGGGATTTGTCTAAAACGTTTGCACTAACCGTTTCCGAACCCGAAATGATTCCGGGCTCAAAGACGGAGGGCGCACCGGCAACAGACGTTGAGGTTCGTTAACCAACTTTGATTCAAATTGTTTACCGCGATGGTGTTAGCGTTAAACGCCTTGCGGATTCGGTGACAATGTCATCGCGGTCAAACAGCATAGGCCGGAATTCGCCATTGACAAACATCTTTGCCTGATCGCTGTAGTGTGGACTCATTACATTGCCGCTTTGTCCGGTCGGTGAAACGGTGATACCGGAAGAAATTGCACTGAAGTCGGTGATCTTCCGCAGTGCGGGACCAACGTCCACGGGAAAATAACCCGATGTTGCGTAACGAAAATCAAGATTGTTGATGACCTCGCTGCCGCCGTCGACTTCAAAAGGACCAACGTCAAAGATTCGATCCAATGGTTTGACGTTGCCGAGGGCATGCTTGTGCGTAAGCGTGTGAACCTTTGACCATGACCATTGACCTGGCTCGGCGCCCATCGTATTTTCAAGGACGATTCGCGCCGAGTCAAACGCCGCGGCGAGTATGTCTGCCCGTGCTTCGACAGTCTCGGTGTTTCTATTATCCCACCATGGTGAGCCCGCGTTGTTGAGGAGCGGCAGGATACTGTTCTTGAGAAGCGCCGTCTTGAGCAACACGTTATACGCGGTATCGCCCAATTCGTCCTTCAGCGTCAGCGAAAGCATTTGCCCAAGAACGTTATAATACACAGCAGGCGCTCCCGCCGCAGC
>CBKWFZ010000800.1:0-2403 GCA_966673785.1 uncultured bacterium | reverse complement strand
ATACGTTCAGCAGCCTTAACAGGAAATTCATCCCTCAATACAGGGACAGTCTCAAAGCCGCGCAGACTCCAGTCGTCTATTTCAATCCTGAAAAAATGAAAGCGCGAAACCTCGATATCCTCACGGAGAGCGAGATCAGGACTGCATTCGCGTCTCCGAACGTTGTGGTTTTTCAGGATAAATCCAAGCTCGAAGAGTTTCTCATCAATCAGGCCTGGAAGAATAAAAATCTGTTGATGATGAGCAGCGGAAACTTCGGCGGAATCGATCTGCCCGCGTTAGCTGAAAAACTCTCCGATTAGTTTGTGCCGGTAACCCTCCTATCATGAAACTCAACCTGAAAAATCCGCTTTGCATTCTTGACATTGAAACTACCGGTACCAGCGTTACCAAAGACCGGATCCTTGAAATCGCCGTCATTAAACTCCATACTAACGGTGAGGTTGAGCGCAAGTGTGATGTATTGAATCCGACAATTCCTATCCCTCCTGAATCCACGATTTTCCACGGGCTCCGCGACGAGGACGTTAAAGACAAGCCGACATTCAAGGAAGTTGCAAAGGAATACGCCCGGTTTCTCGAAGGCGCCGACATTGGCGGATTCAGCGTTATGAAACTCGACATACCAATTCTCGTGGAAGAATTTTTACGATGCGGGATCGAGTTTGATTACGGTCGCAAAAAGATCATCGACGCGCAGAAGATTTTCCACCTCATGGAAAAACGAACCCTGAAAGCGGCTTATAAATTTTATCTCGACAAGGAACTCAATGACTCGCATTCTGCAGAAGCCGACGCCGAGGCTACACTCGACGTCCTCTTAGCGCAGGTGGAACGATACGATGGCCAGGATGTAACCGATTCATCCGACAAGAAGATCGGTGAAATTCGGAACGACATGGACACCCTCGCCAAAATCAGTACGCTCGACATGGTAGACCTTGCCGGACGCATGATCCGTAACGATAAGGGTGAGGAAATTTTTAACTTCGGCAAACACAAGAACAAACCGGTTCTTCAGGTATTTCGTCAGGAACCCGCCTACTATGAGTGGATGATGAATGGAGACTTCCCGATGGATACGAAGCGCAGGCTCACCGAGATCAAACTCCGCGGGTTCAAAAAGTAATTCGTCAATGCCTCTTGAACTTCTTCTCACCGGCTCGTACCTCCAGCGGAAGGTGATTCGCTTCCGGTGGAATAGGACATGAGTAACCGGGATTATAGCTGCAGTACGGATTGTACGCGAGGTTGAAGTCGATCACAACACTGTCTCCGTCCGGTATACGCATCTCAAGGTATCTCCCAACCTCGTAGGTCTCATTACCGTTGGTCAAATCGGTAAAAGGTATAAACAAATAGTCATCATACCCGGGACGACTACTGATCTCGGGGCTTCGGTAAACATTGAGGTTATACGCTTTTCCGAGCAACGTGAAATGCAATACTCCGTACACCGAATACTCGGGAAGACGGGATGTTGTGGTTTTCATCTTGAACAGCGCCGGATCTCCGGTTCTGACGAATTGCGCCTGCACACGGTACAGTGTATCCGCCGGAAAATATTTCAATCCTTTAAATCTGCGCTTGTCCTTCTTCAGCAGCGGCGACGAATCCGAACGCATCTCATCGTTTTTCTCTTTCCGATGTTTCTCAATTACCTGAAGGACTGACGACGACGCGTCCGCGGACTGGGCTACCGCTGCAAACGAAAAAGCTGACCCTGAAAACAGGATCAGCCATACGAAATATCGGGACTTCATCTTATTTCTTGTAGTACTTCATTGCCTCCGGAATCCAGCCCTTGAGATCGCTGATTCGCGTGCTGTGTGAAGGGTGAGTTGACAGGAATTCAGGCGGTGCCTGGCCGCCGCTCTGCTCCGCCATACGCTCCCAGAAAGCCGGAGCGCCATTAGGATCGTAACCCGCCATCGCCATAAATATCAGTCCGATGCGATCCGCTTCAGACTCGTGCTCTCGACTGAACTTCAACAACCCCAGTCCGGTTCCGGCACCAACGGCCTGCATCAGAAGTTCCTTACCCGCCGTTGGATTTTGTCCCATCAACGCACCAAAGGTATTCATGCCAAACTGAGCGGCAACCTGGGTACTCAAACGTTCGCGGCCATGGTTGGCGATCGCGTGGGCGACCTCGTGACCCATGACGACCGCGACGCCGTTTTCATCTTTGCAAATCGGCATAATGCCTGTATAAAATGCAACCTTCCCGCCCGGCATGCACCATGCGTTAACGGTCTTGGGATCATCAATCAGATTGAACTCCCATTCAAAACCCTTAAGTTCCTCAGATAAACCCTGAGAAGCCATATACGATTCAACCGCCTTCTGGATCTTCACACCTACCCGCTTCACGAGTTGAACCTGTTCCTGATTTTTTGAAAG
>CBKWFZ010000799.1:0-2410 GCA_966673785.1 uncultured bacterium | reverse complement strand
GGCTACTGCCCGGGTCCTTCACATAAAGTTCTTCCGCAAACCTGCCATCGGAGTGGAGGTGGGTTGACAGTATTCCGGGCTTCTCCGCGGCCCGGAGAATAGCTGCCCCCGCTCCGTCGCCAAAAATTACCGCCGTGTTGCGGCCACGTGTCGTCAGGTCAAGTGCGGTGGACTGGATCTCCGCTCCGACCACGAGCACGGTCTTATACATCCCACTACGGATAAAGGCATCAGCCACCGAAAGCGCGTAAATAAAACCGGAGCAGGCATTGCGTATGTCCAGGGCGCCGATACGTCCGTCGAGACCAAGTTCACGCTGAAGCAGAACGCCGGAACCCGGAAAGAAATAGTCGGGTGTTATGGTGGCAAATACGATGAAGTCAATGTCCTGTTCAGTCAGCCCCGCGCGTTCCAAAGCCATTCGCGCGGCTTTGGCCGACATATTTGCAACGGTATCGACGGCAGGATCAATAAAACGCCGTTCCCGGATCCCGGTTCGTTCGATGATCCAGGCGTCGTTGGTATCTATAATTCCGGAGAGGTATTCGTTCGTGATGACTTTTTCGGGCACATGGTGGCCCAGACCGACAATTTTTGCGTGCATAGCGTTGTTCAAAAGTGCCGGCTAAGATAACAATGTTTACGAATGAATGTTAGGCGGGTTTGAAGTTTGGGGGATTGGATTGACAGGCCCTAGAAAACAGGCCTCCGGTCCGCTATCATAGACATCAGCCCGGAAGGCCCGCAAAGAAAGGTCGTTCGATCATCCGAGCGTGTACGGGCTGAAACCGTGCTCGATGAATTCAATGTAATCGTGCTTGAACTGATAGAATGTTCTCCTGAATGCTTCCACTTCCTCCATGATCCCTTTGTGCTCGCTGAAGTATTCGGTATCTGCTTCATTCTCATCACGCAGCATACGCGCGAGGTTCTCTTCATGCTGATGCAGGTTCTTCCTGAGTCGTGAAATAAGTTCTCCACCGTAATAGGTGATCAGATGCTGAAAATGATCCACCTGTTTTTTTATATCTGAGCTAACGATCTGCGTCGAATGCTGGTCAAGCAGCTTTTGAAAAAATTGAACTTCCTTTTTCCAGAGCTCCAGTGCGGACAGCCACTCGCGGGAATTGCTGTGCATTTCGACCAGGCTCGGTTGAAGGATATACCTTCCGGTTGATGCCAGTACTGATACCATGTTCGTAAAAAGTTTTATGTTCAGATGTAAAATCGACCTTCATCTGATACGATACCATGATACGGATCACTATTTGTCAATGATAGAAGTCATCGACTGCTTTTTGGCACGGCGAGCTTTTTACACAACGACGTTCACGATTTTTCCAGGTACAATGATCACTTTCTTTGGCGCTTTTCCTTCGGTCCACTTTTGCACGATTTCCGATGCCATGACGAGCTTTTCAATATCCTCCTTCGGCATATCAAGCGCGAAGTTCATCTTCACGCGCACTTTACCGTTGATCGAGATCGGATATTCGAAGAAGTTTTCCACGAGATAGCTTTCGTCAACCTGTGGGAACACTGCGTTCAGGATACTTTCCCTGTGTCCGAGCATCTCCCATAACTCTTCGGCGATGTGGGGCGCGTAGGGTGATAAGGCGATAACCAGCGGTTCAAGAATTTCGCGCTTATCGCATTTCATGCTGTTTAGTTCGTTACAGCAGATCATGAATTCGCTGACCGTTGTATTGAAAGAAAACCGCTCGATATCGTCTTCGATCTTTTTGAGTGTTTTGTTAAGCACTTTCAACTCTTCACGCGTAGCAGGCGTATCGCTCACCCTGAACCTGCCGGACTGATCGTGAAACAGGTTCCAGAATTTGCGCAAAAACTTGTAGACTCCATCGATACCGTTCGTGTTCCAGGGCTTGGACAATTCCAGCGGACCAAGAAACATCTCGTACATGCGTAACGTGTCAGCCCCATACCGGCTCACGATATCGTCGGGGTTTACCACGTTGTATTTCGACTTCGACATTTTCTCCACCTCCGTGCCGCAGATGTATTTCCCATCTTCAAGAATGAATTCGGCATTGGCAAAGTCGTCGCGCCATTTACGAAAACCATCCACGTCAAGGACATCGTTTTCCACAAGGCTGATATCGGCATGCAGCGCGGTGACTTCGTAATCTTTTTTCAACCCTAAGGAAACGAACGTGTTTGTTCCATTGATGCGATAAACAAACTTCGACATTCCCTGAATGTGACCCTGGTTGATCATTTTTCTGAAGGGTTCTTCAGATGATACAAAACCAAGATCTTTCAGTGCCTTGCACCAGAAGCGGGAATACAGCAGGTGTCCCGTGGCGTGCTCCGAGCCACCGATGTAAAGGTCTACGTCGCGCCAGTAATCAATTGCTTTCTTTGACGCAAATTCAGTTTCATTATGCGG
>CBKWFZ010000798.1:0-2416 GCA_966673785.1 uncultured bacterium | reverse complement strand
CGGGATGGCAATCGCATCATCTTCGATTGTCAGGGGGGATCAAAAGTGTTGCTGGAGATATGTGGACAGGAAGTGGTGAAGGTGTGGTTTGACCCCCTCGGTCACTTTGAGCGTACCAACCCTTCGTTTGCCGTTGTCAATGAACGCCTGGACGAAATGGGTGACGTCCGCGTTGAACAGAACCGGCAGACTTTCGAGATCTTTACAAACGCACTTCGAATCAGAATCAACAAGGCACCGTTCCGGTTGCAGTTTTTCGACAAGTATCAAAAGCTGCTGCTTTCGGACTATGGAGATCAGGGGCACGCGGCAGATAGCGGATTCGTTGAGTCGAGAAAGATGATCCGGAGTGATGAAATGTTTTTTGGTCTTGGCGAAAAGGCGGGCAGTATCAACCGGCGGGGTAAAGCGTACAAAATGTGGAACAGCGACAAGCCCTGTTATTCAGTGAGCGAGGATCCGCTTTATAAAAGCATTCCTTTTTTCATGAGTAATTATAACTACGGAATTTTTTTCGACAATACATTTAAGTCGGAGTTCGACTTCGGTAGCACTGACAACGATCACTTTTCCTTTTCAGCACCTGGAGGTGAACTTATTTATTATGTCATTCATGGGGGATCGTATAAGGATATCATCGGCAATTACATGCGTCTTACAGGCAGACCGATAATGCCGCCAAAGTGGGCGCTTGGCTTTTCCCAATGCCGTGGGTTGCTGACGCGTGAAGACCTCTCGCGCGAAATCGCGAAGGGATATCGCGACCGTGGTATTCCGTGTGATATTATCTATCAGGATATCGGCTGGACCCAGTCATTGCAGGACTTTGAATGGCGCGAGGGGAACTACACAAATGCAAGGGCGATGCTGCGAGATCTGGCATCCGATGGATTCAAGGTCATCGTGTCTCAGGATCCCGTTGTGTCTCAGGCTAACCGCGCACAATGGAGCGTGGCCGATTCGGCGGGTTACTTTGTACGTGATATCAGGACGGGTGATTCATACGACATGCCCTGGCCATGGGGTGGAAATTGCGGCGTCGTGGATTTTACAAACCCGGAGGTAGCCGACTGGTGGGGAGCCTTACAACAAAAGCCTGTCAACGACGGCGTCAAGGGTTTTTGGACTGATATGGGTGAGCCGGCATGGAGTAACGAAGAAAGCACCGAAAGACTCAACATGAAACACGTCGCAGGTATGCACGCTGAGATACACAACGTATATGGATTCACATGGGATAAAGTCGTGACTGAGCAATTTGAAAAGCGTAATCCGAACCAACGCATCTTTCAAATGACGCGCGCCGGTTTTGCCGGCATGCAACGGTACACGTTCGGGTGGTCCGGCGATTCCGGTAATGGCAGCAATGTGCTCGACGGGTGGGGCCGGCTTAGCAATCAGATACAGGTAGGGCTTTCGGCAGGAATGGGACTCATTCCTTTTTGGTCGTGCGACATCTCTGGTTACTGCGGCGACATCACGGATTATGACGCTTTCGCGGAACTGTATGTGCGCTGGGCGCAGTTCGGCATATTCAATCCGATCAGCAGAGCTCATCATGAAGGTAACAACGCCGTCGAGCCTTGGTTGTTTGGCGCCGATGCAGAACGAATTGTGAAAAACGCTATCGAGTTGAAGTATCAGCTTTTCCCCTATCTCTACAGCTATGCGCGTGAAGCATTTGATACCGGGCTTCCGATAATGCGCGCCTCCTTCCTGGAATACCCGGAAGACGAGGAGGCCGTAGATGCCGCAGGGCAGTTCTTCTTTGGTAGCGAAATACTCGTTGCTCCTGTCGTTGAAAAGGGCGCCTCGACGAAAAGGGTCTATTTGCCCGAAGGAGAGTGGATACTATTCGCCGATGGCTCTACCCGTTTCAAGGGGTCGCGCTGGATAGAGCTGCCGGTCACATTAGAAACTATTCCGGTTTTCGTTCGGTCCGGTTCGATCATCCCGATGATGCCAGTCATGCAATACATTCACGAACACGTGAATCATCCGATAATCCTACGGGCGTTTCCTGCAACGAACCGTTCGTCGAGCTTCGAACTTTACGAGGATGATGGCGTTACAAACGACTACAAACGAGACATTGGTTCCCGGACCCGCTTCGAGTGCGAGGCCGCTGACGACGTTGTCAGCTTTCGCGTCCTCGCCAGGAAATCGAACCAATACGTTCCGCCAAAGCGAAACTATCTTGTCGAGTTACCGCTTAAGGCAAAACCAAAAAACGTTTTGCTCAACGGAAAGAAAATAAAGTCAGCCGGACCGCAAAGTGTCAACGCGTCAATTGATACCGATTTCGTAAACAACTCCTGGTACTTTGACAAGTCACGAAACTTAATCGTTGTGAGGACACCGGATACCGGAGGCGAGATATTGATTACAGTGAAATAGCGGTTAAGGGTGAACGACA
>CBKWFZ010000797.1:0-2419 GCA_966673785.1 uncultured bacterium | reverse complement strand
GATATCTGGTTCCCCGCGCTCACACTGTTCCTCACACTTTATTTACAGGCTTGTTGCTTCCACCGAAGGCGCGATCTTCTTCACGAGTCCCTGGAGCACTTTGCCGGGGCCGCACTCGATGAACGTCGTCGCGCCGTCCTGCACCATTTGCTGGACGGATTGTGTCCATCGTACGGGAGCAGTGAGCTGGTCGATCAGGTTCCTGCGGATGACTGCCACATCGGTAGCAGGCTTTGCGGTCACGTTCTGGTAAACGGGACAAATGGGCTGATTGAATGTCGTGGATTCGATGGCGCTGGCAAGTTCCTCACGCGCCGGTTCCATGAGCGGTGAATGAAACGCACCGCCAACCTGCAACGGCAATGCACGCTTCGCACCCGCGGCTTTCATCTTCTCACACGCGATTTCAATTCCCTTCATCGATCCGGATATAACGAGCTGTCCGGGGCAGTTGTAGTTGGCGGCAACCACAACGTCGTCGATGCCGGCGCAGATTTCCTCGACGACCGCGTCATCAAGTCCGAGTATCGCAGCCATCGTGGACGGATTTTGTTCGCACGCTTTCTGCATAGCCATGGCGCGTTTGTAAACGAGGCGAAGGCCGTCCTCAAAGGATAAGCTTTTATTGGCGACGAGGGCGGAGAACTCCCCCAGGGAATGACCGGCGACCATGTCGGGGGCAAAGGTGTCATTCAACAGCGCCACGGCGACACTATGGACGAAAATGGCGGGCTGCGTAATGCGGGTCTGCTTCTGTTCATCAGCCGTACCGTTGAACATAACGTCGGTGATCCGGAAGCCGAGGATTTCGTTGGCCTGTTCGAAAAGTGCTTTGCCTTTTTCACTGCCTTCGTAAAGGTCCTTGCCCATGCCCGTAAACTGGGCTCCCTGTCCGGGAAAAATGTATGCTTTCATGCTAAAAAGGATAAAGCGTCAAAATTAGACGGAATGAGTACTAATTCAAGGGACGAAGCGGATTGTGATGGCATTTTTTGCCGGATGCTGTCCGTTAAGGTTTTAGAAAGCTTTTCCACGGGCGGCCACCTTTTAAGAATCAGGAGGTGTGTGCCGGGATAAGAAAGTCTAACGTATCAATATAGCTCTCAATCCGACAGAAACCGGTTGCGAAGTTCCGGGGTCGGGATCATACATTCATTCCGCTTGCCGAACCATTTGTAGCGGCGGCGGGCGATCAGGTCATACACGAAGTCGCGCAGCCGTGCCGGTATTACGCGCGCCACCGACATCAGCTTCCATACTCCGCCGAGTGCGGCGGCGACATGCAGAGCTGCATCGCTGCGTTGATAAACATTGTCTCCGTCAATTACGATGACGCTATGGAGCGCATCAGGATTGATATGAAACCGCTCCAGGATCCGGGCTGCCGGCGCAGACTGTAATGAAGCAAACCGGAAGCGGTCCCGCGGGTCGCGGCGGATTATGAACTGCACGGAGGCATTGCAGAGGTTGCACACGCCATCGAAAAGTACAAGTATCTTATCGTCAGTTGGTCGGCTCGTCACGTATCAGATGAACCCATCCCTTGATGGTCTTGTACTTGATGGCGGGGTCGATCGCTATGAAGGTGACCTCGGCCACGTAGAAGTAGACACCGGTTGCGAGTTGCTGACCTTCGTTGGAAATGCCATTCCAGTCGATGTAAATATTGTTAACATCGTCGTTGCTGCGGCCGGTGTAGCTGTACACTTCGCGGCCCCAGCGGTTGTACACATGGAAGACAACTTTCTCGACAAATCGTGCACACTTCTGGCGGCTTTCTATCGGTGTCTCGCATCCTTCCTGATCACCATTCTCGCCGATGATATCGCGATCGCTATAGGCACTGAAAAGGTCGTTGCATTTGTCACCATTAGGTGTGAATACGTTGGGAAGCTCATAGTAGGGGCAGTTCTCGAAGCATACCGGAGCGCTCATTTCGCTGATGTTGCCGGATCTGTCAACGGCTGCGATACGGTAACACGCCGCGAACGACGTTCGGCCCAATCCTTTGTCCTCGTAGCGTGTGTCGCGGATATTGGTCGCGAGCAATGTATATGTGCCGTTCAGCGAGTTCGAATAGTAGAGATTGTAATAATCGATATCGTCATTGCACTCCTCATCTTCACGCGTCCATTCCAGGATGTTTGTGAAATCATTGGTCTGGCAGGTTGACAGATCGTTTACGAAATCGCGACAATCCCGGCCTTCCGCGAGTATCGGAGACGGCGGCGGACAGGGTGGAACAGTGTCACCGGGCATCGCACAAACGATCTGCGAACGGTTTATGAGCGGTGAAGGTATTGCGGGACTACCGTAGCTTCCATATGTTTCCACGAGGTAACAATACTCGCGGTTCTCAAGCCCGGTGTCGACATAAAAGAATCCATCCTGCGTGACATCGATATCCGTAAGCAACGTG